>CAYNOU010000078.1:0-2807 GCA_964398885.1 uncultured Candidatus Cloacimonadota bacterium
AAAAAATCTGCTGCAATATCCAGAAAATCTGTTGACCTACCTGGAATAAAAAGTTGATGCAGTTCATCAACAACAGCTAGTAATAAACCAAAGCACAAAATAGTTAACAATCTTCTTTTGCGATTTGCAATCCTATTTTCCTGTCTAAGCATAAGCAGAAATAACAAAGCGAAAATAGCATATTCTGTAATATGCGCAATCTTATCTTTCCATGTAAAATGCCAATGAGGAATTATTTTCAAGTCTGGAATGGAAGAAACTGTAAACATTACAACTATCCAGATAATAAGAAGGGTTCTGAATTTGATTTCCATCTGAAAATCCTTTTTTTGCCACGAACCACACAAACTATCACGAACAATATTTTATTCATCAAATTGACCTTTTAAAAATTATTAACAATTTTCATGTTCTTTTCAGGCTCGGACTGTCCTGGCTCCTGATGAATCGCCCGTCTGCCCGTCTTGGCTCGCCAAGCCGAGACAGAGGCGCCGAGCCTGAGGAGACAGGCAGACAGGTATGTCCTGACTTATCTTCGGGATATATATCTCACATTTGCTACTGTCAGGGAATGGTCCCTGACAACTCCTGACAAACTTTATAAATATTTTATATGTCAAGTTTTAAAATATGGCAGATTGCAAATATTTTAGTCTCATACAAAAAACCTTCAATGTTTTCATCCCGATATAATCAGGAGAAGGTCTTTTAAATGTTTTACTTAAGATAGACTATTTATGCCAATAATCGTTTAAATTCCAGTGGATAGAAAATGGAAACTTAATATATTTCGCTTTTAATGGAATATGATATTCGTCATCAGAAAACCAAAAGATAAGGCGGCTCTTTTCCCTAAAAAGATTGCCTGTTAGAATATCAGTTCGTGAATTAATATTATTATCAAATCTCTTTTCAAATTTCATTACATATTTTAAACATTCTTTTTTCTTATTTTTAAATTCTAAAAATTCCTTGCCTGAAGATTTGATTTGGACATTCCATATATTGTAATTAGCCAGGCAATAAAAAGAGCTGTCTTCAATGGGAAGCAAATTTCTAATTTCAAAAAGTAAAGAAAATATGTCATAGGTATGACCTGGTATTGGATAACTTATTTCATCCTCATTTATTAAATTAATGATTTTCGCTACAGACTTATCGGATTTGAATTCCACTATTTTCTTTTCCTGGAAATTTCTCTGGAAAATCTCCTTTTCATAGGTTATAGGTAGAAAATTCAAATCGCAAATGGAAATATATTTATTATCAACTATATAGATTGCATTAATAATCCCTTTAGAAGAGGCTTTTACAGAAATAATTTGTATTGAATCTCTCTTTTCTAAATTTATTTTAGTAGTAGCAATTGGTAAAGATAGATAGCTTATTGTTATATTTAAAGTTTCTATAACTTCTGAATTGCAGTTATTAAAAATTAAGAAAAACAGTAGGATAAAAAATTTATGCTTCAATATTATTTCCCAGGATTTTCATTTTGACAGAACTTATACGTTGTCCGTCTAATTTTTCTATAAAGAATTGGAATTTCTCTTTGAAAATTATTTTTTCATGCTGTTCAGGGATTTGGCCAAAAAGGTGATAGAGAAATCCTGAAAAACTATCAAATGAATCATCAATTCCTAACCCAAATCTCCTATTCAGTTCATCAATATCTGCTGAACCATCCAGGAGATACTCGTCTTTACAGATTTTCTTTATTTCAATCTTTTCAACATCAGTCTCATCCAGAATCTCGCCAACAATCTCTTCAAGTACATCTTCCAAAGTGACGATTCCCGATGTGCCTCCATATTCATCAACAACAACAGCCAGATGCACTTTATTCTTACGAAAATAACTAAGCAAATAGCTAATCTTCATATTTTCTGGAATAAAATAGCAACTTCTTATCAAGTTCTTTACTCTTTTTCTATCTTCATAGTTCAGAATAATATCTTTACTATACACCATTCCGATTATATTATCAATATTTGCTCTATATATTGGTATTCTTGAGAAACCAGATTTTTTTATTGTATTTATCAACTTTTCAATTCCTTCTTCAATATCAACTGCTGTTATATCAATTCGTGGAGTCATTATTTCTTTTACTCTTGTATCAGAGAATTCAAAAGCACTATTGAGCATTTCTCTTTCATCTTTCGGCATATCAACAACATCAGACGATGAATCATACACGATATTTTTTATATCTTCAGTTGTAACTTTTATTTCCGAGTCAATGAGACCTGACTTCCCGCCAAGAGTAAAGATATAAGCCAGCCATTCTAATATCTTTACAATTGGGAAGAGTATTATTTTAAAAAAACTAATGGGAAAAGCAATTAGGGATGAATATTTTTCAGCATATTGAATAGCATAAACTTTGGGTACAATTTCACCGAAAATGAGAATAATTATTGTAGCTAAAGCAATTTCAATGATTATTGCAACTGATTGTGAAATTAAATTAAACCCTTCACTAACTTTAAGTGCTATAATTGCAGATAAAGATGCAAAACTCACATTTACAATCGTATTCCCAAGAAGAATTATAATCAATAACTGCCTGGGATTCTTGAGTAACTTTGTAATACATCTTTTGCTTATATTAGTTGAATTCTCCAGCTTTTTACGATACATTCTGGAAAGTGAAAATAGAGCAGTCTCTGAAGAGGAAAAAAAGGCAGAAAGTATTATTAAAATAATAAGAAAGGTAATATTTAATAGCATTTTACCACCGATATACACTGATAATTATTTACCACCGAGCTCACCGATATACACTGATAATTATTTACCACCGA
>CAYNOU010000078.1:2907-9578 GCA_964398885.1 uncultured Candidatus Cloacimonadota bacterium
CTCACCGATATACACTGATAATTATTTACCACCGAGCTCACCGATATACACTGATTATTATTTACCACCGAACTCACCGATATACACTGATAATTATTTACCACCGAACTCACCGATATACACTGATAATTATTTACCACCGAGCTCACCGATATACACTGATAATTATTTACCACCGAGCTCACCGATATTCACCGATTATTATTTACCACCTGTCTTCGCCAGGGCTACGCCAGGCAGGCCGAAAACACCGAAATACTTTTAACAGCATTTATAGTTCCGTTTTAGCAATTTTATTAAGATAATATTCTGTCTTCTCAGTCATCTCTTTATCCTTATCTTTGTCATTATGAGTATATCCAATAAGATGTAATATTCCATGAATCATAAGTCTCTCAATCTCATTTTGTAAAGAAACCTTATATTGAACCGCTTGCTCTTTTGCTTTTTCAAGAGAAATATAAACATCACCTAAAATTGATAAATTATCTGGTAAAAATTTATTATCAAATGGAAAAGAGAGTACATCAGTTGAAGTGTCAAGATTTCTGAATTTGTAGTTTAATTCCTTTAAATACTTATCATTTGTGATAACAATATTCAATTGTTTATCTTGCCTGATATTTTCATTATGAAAGATTAGATTAATAATATTTTTTAGTCGGGATAAATTTAGATTGTTCTTTTCTAAATTAATAATCTGCTGATTTGAATCGTTCATAAGAAAAAGCACAATTGAGGACTCCGATATATCGGAGTGTTACAAGAACATATTTATTCCGGATAAACAATCCTTTTCTGATATATTCCAAGTAGAATGGGCATTATACTTTCTTTTATAATTTTCAATTCTTTTAAAGATATACCACTATCAGATAATTGGTCTGTGTCCACCAACTTATTTATAGTCTTTTTAACAGCATTTCTAATTTCTTCATTAGTAGGATTATTTAGAGATTTCGTTGTAGATTCAACAATATCAGCAATCATAACAATTGCAGATTCTTTCGTTTGTGGTTTTGGTCCGTCATAATAAAAATCTTTTGGGCCTATTTTTTCTCCGTTATTTTTTGCCTGCTGGTAGAAGTAACTAATTTGAGAAGTTCCGTGATGTTGCTGGATAATATCAATAATTCCTTTAGGTATATGAGTATCCTTTGCTAATTTAACACCATCATCAACATGTTTTTTCACTATTTCTGCACTTTGGGTAGAGTTTAGATTATCATGAGCACTTTGGTATTCTTTTACATTCTCAATAAAGTAGTCTGGATTTTTAGTCTTCCCAATATCATGGTAATAACTTCCAACCCTTGCGATAAATGGATTCGCATCAATTGATTTTGCTGCAGCTTCAGCGAGATTACCTACAATTATACTATGGTGATAAGTGCCAGATGCCACCTCAGATAATGTTTTCAGAAGTGGGTTGCTAAAATCTCCTAATTCAAGTAAGTGAATATTTGTAATTACAGGTAATCTCTGCTCAATAGGTGCTAATAAGACCATACTTCCAATTAATGAAATAACAGAACCTCCTACTCCCCAGCCAAGATCTCTTATCATTGTAAAAAATTTTTCTGAATTAATGATGCCAAATATAAGAGTCAAAATGGCAAAAAAAATCACCATATAAAAGGTAGCATTATAGAAATCTCTTCTACTTCTGGGATTAGCTAATGCAAGAACTGCACTTAATCCTGCAAATGAGATAATAAATGATGTTGTGAAATTCCAGTTAGTTAATCCAATTAAAAGAAGAAAATTCACCAAACCAAAGATAACAGCTGCTGGAACATCTATTAAAAAAGCAAGCAGGATAACAGGCATACCAAAAGGAATTATATTGATAGATAAGTTACTTACAGATTTTACAACTATTATTATTACTGCTGATATAATTGTAAATATAATAGAAACTCTAAATAAAGATAAAGTAGTTAGCATTTTTGGATGTAGAAAGTAGAAAAAGATGACAAACAATGAAAGTACAAAAAGGTAGTATATAAACTGGGCAATAGAGGAAAATATTTTTTGTTTACCGACTTGTTTTTCTTTACTACTTGTCGGTGTATATGCTTGTTCTAATGCAAGCAACTTCTGATAAATATCCCTGGTAATTTTTTGATGCTTTTGTACTATTAACTCATCTTTGAGTACCTCTCCAGTAATAGCAGGAACAGAAGAGCGGGCTTGTATAACAGCTTTTTGTGTGGCTTCTTTGTCATATATAATATTCTCTTTCAAGAAATTATCTAATAATTCAATGATTAAAATTTCCCATTTATCATTTTTAACAATCTCCTTATTATGTTCAAGAAAATATTTTTTAGCACTATTTATTGTAAGAAAATTTTTAACTGAAAATTCTTCTTTTTTATCTGAATTAATAATTATAATTCTATCCTTTAAAGGTTTATCGCTAATTATTCCTTTTTCTAAAATAGTTTTAATACCTGATAGAAGTTTATTATAAAGCAATTCACGATTTTCTCTTGACTTCAGGATTTCAAAGCTTGTTATAGAAATTTTAAAATTTCTTTTAGAAAGTTGGTTAAGTTTTTCAGAATCAGAAAGTCTTTGAGAATTTATGCTTTCAAACTCTTTGAAAAATTTGTTAATATTCTCCTGGATTTTGAATGTTGCATCACTTGAAATGAAATATCTGGGAAGAACCTTTTGTTCTGCATATTTTTGTTTTTCTGCAAGTATTTTTTCATCTTGATAAATATAAAAATTAAATGGTGCAACTACTGTCTTATCGGAAATCTGTCCTATTTCAAATTTTGTTTTTTTAGGAAGTATAGTTTGTTTAGATAAGAAAAAGTTTAAAAGGAATATTATTGCTGAAGCGATACCAATAATAATAAACGCTTCAGAGATTCTTTTACTGGGGATATATGTTTTCATCTAAAAATCTCTTTACCACAGAGACATAATCCCTGCGGACGCAGGGACACAAAGGAAAAAATATAAATAAGATAAAATCAATAACTCTTCCGCCAGAGGGTGGGCAGGCAAAGATACCCCAATGAAATATGCTTCACATTTCATAGGGCAGGCATGCAAAATTACGCAACGAGCCTAACACTCCCTAGGCTGGTTCAAGTTTGCAACTTGAACCAAGATGTTAAGAAACAATGTGGTTCAGATTTCCAATCTGAACCAGCATCAGGGATAATAGTGTTTTAGTAAACAGGCTGAATTCGGCAAGAGACTTGCCGACTCCAAATCATGTTAAATCTTTATACTCCTTTTCTTTACACACCCGTCCCGTGTAATATAAAACGCTTCTCCCCGATTAAGCCCGTTCCTGGTCCCCGATTTGCTCGGGGAGCTCAGGAATCGGGGATTACACAGGACACCCCTCTTCCGCCTTCATTTCATTATGGCGAGACGAGCAAGAGGGGAATTAAAAAAGCCCCCTTTAATTTAAGGAATATTTAATTAAAATTAGGGGGCTTTAAAAGCTCGGGGGATGGAATAATTTAACACAGATATATTGCAGACTCTATAAAATAGTTGCTCTTGTGTAATAGACAGGCCAGTATATTACAAGGAGCAATTTTTATTCCACCCCCTAAAAATTAATCTCGGGGAATAAGCAATATTTGATTGGGATAGATAAGGTCAGGGTCTTTTATCTGGTCAGTATTTGCATGAAATATCCGAGGCCAGTTAAATGGATTATTATAGATTTCAGGATAGCTGGAAATGGTCCACAAGCACTCACCTTTATAGACTTTCCATGTAGTAGGAAGTCCACGAGGAATCTTAAAAACTTGGTCAGGATATATCAAATCCGGGTCTTTAATCTGGTCACGATTGGCACGATAGATTATACCCCATTTAGTAGGATTGTTATAAATATGTTCATATCCAGAAATAAACCAGAGGCATTCACCTTTTACCACAGCATGAGTATCTTCATAGTATTCTGGCTTAGCTTGTTGTAGGTCATCACTCAATTTTAGAATTCTTTTATTTAATTCTTCAAAATCCGAACGAAATTTTGGCACCTTTGCAATATTCTGATTTTTTAGATTATTATAGTTATCAATAAAAGCGAGAATCTCATCTTTATTCTTATAAAGTTCAGAGTCGGGCATTTTCCCATAATAATCCAACTGAGCCTCAATATTATCAAGTTGGCTTTGAAATTCTACTATCTCATCGCGAGTAATACCACCCAAAGCTTCGTTAATATTAGCATACAGATTCTCATAGGCATTATCAACTGCCTGAATTTTCTGTTTTAGTTCTGCGATTTTTGCTTCATTTTCAGGGATTGCTTCTCTTGCTGCTGCTTCTCTTGTCTGCCACATCATAAGTTCGTTTTCAAGGTCTTCCCAGTAAGTTAGAAGTTCTTTTTTGGACAGGTCTTTATACTCTTCATCTGAGTAATATCTAACATCTGCATAAAGGAATACAGGAATCAAAATGATTAGCAAGCTTATTATAAAATACTTTTTCGTTTTCATCTTATTCCTCCCCCAAGAATCCTTCATCTTTCAATTGCTGTTCATAAGCCTTTAGCTCAGCGAGTTTAGCTTCTTTTTGCTTTAATTCTTCCTCTAAAGCTTTTATTTTAGCATCTTGTTCAGAAACTTGTTTTTCTACATTCAAGGCTGCGGTTTTAACTTCATCAATTTGGGCTTTAGAAACAGGAGGCGGTGATGGGGCGCAACAAGCTGAAAGAATGATTAATATAATTGAAAGAAAACAACACAATTTTAAGATAGTGTTTCTCATTTTTTCTCCTCTCTTGGATATTTTAGTATTTTTGATTTCATAAAACCAAATTTGTATAATATTTTTCATAGAGTCAAGTTTTTTCTTTTGGAATTATAAAATTCTTTACTTTTCTAAAATGCATTTAGGGGATGTAAAACGAGTAATACACTAATATTCCATTTGTTCAAAAGGATTTATCAATTTAATACTATTCTTATTCTTTAATATTTCTTTATCAGCAGTGGCAAGAATAAAATTGTTCTTATGTGATTGTGCACATATAATTGCATCAGGAAGTTTCAATCCTGTCTTCTTTCTTATATCCGCAGTACTTATTGAAATTTCTGGATCAGGGTAATAAATCTCTATAGAATCTAAAAATTTCTGAATATTCCTCTTCTCTTCTTCTTTAACATCATAGCATAGTAATTCTATTTCTGTTATAAATGATATTGCCAATCTTTCTGCATTTCTAACAAGCTCAACTGCTTCTACAATTCCTTTTAGAAAATATATTACTACATTTGTATCAAGAAAAAGATTCACAGTCTTTTATCCCACTCATTACGGATTTTAGTTTGAAACTTCAATGGCTCACTCCCGGATTTTATAGAGCCAGAAAGTTCTAATAGGGCTTTTCTATTGAAAAATTTACCAATCCGTTGGCGAACTGGAAGTATAATTATCTCTGTATCCTTACCAATGAACTTTTTTAACTCCTCAATATGCAAGTTAGTGGACTTTATATTTCTAATAACTCTTATTACATTCATAGATTCTCCATTCTAAAATTAATTCATTATAGATTCATTAGGACTGTTCGGGGAACAGTCCTCTTTGATATTTAAGTATTTTCTATTTCATAAATTTAAATTTGAATAACAAATTTCATAGAGTCAAGTTTTTTCTTTTTGAGCCAATAAAAAATAGTTTAACTAAAAGGCTATACCAAAGAATATTGATCTTATTTTCAAAATATAAGATAGTCAAAAGACCTATAATTCCTTAGAAATAATCTCCTTAATATATTGAGTAACCATATGCACAGTAATTAAGTGAATATCCTCCGCAATGCCATAATTTTCTTCTTCACTGATGATAGAAAAATCAACAATGTTCTTCATTTTACCGCCACTAAAGCCAATCAAGCCTGCCGTAAATGCGCCAAGATTATTTGCATATTCAAGTGCTTTTATTACATTTGTAGAATTGCCACTTGCCGAAATACCAATTACAATATCACCAGGATTAAGTAAATTCTTGATTTGTTCTATAAAAATATCATCATAAGACAAATCATTGCCAATGGCAGAGATAGTTGAAATATTATCAGTAATACTTATAACCCGAAACCGTTTTTGTTTTTCAAAGTCTGTAATTGTTCCTTTCCCTAAATCGCAAGCAAAATGTGAAGAGGTTGCGGCGCTACCACCATTACCCAAAATAAATATTTGTTTGTTCTCTTCTCTTGCTCTCAATAGGATATCTACGAACTCTTTAAACTTTTGAGTATCTATTTGTTGCAAATTTGTTTTTAGTTTTTTTATATATTTTTGAAAAAAGTTATCCATTACTTCGCCTTTTGACATGAAATTTTCTATTTTTTCCTCTTTGCAAAAAAATATACAAAATTAGGTGAATTACTGGCAATAGAGTTGTATAAAGTCAGCCAAAGGCTGGTGAGCCTCTCCAACTGAGGTGGATGAATCTCCGACTCAAGGCTGAAAAGAGGTATTATTTTTGGGTTGCACCATCTAAAAAGTTTGAAGTTTTTTCTTTAAGGCTTAACAACTCTTTCCCAAAAGTACCCATAATTGAATCATAAATATCTTTAATCTCTTCTGGTAAATAGCCATGCACTATTCTATTTCTAACATCTCTCATCTCCATCCAAAGTATGACTGAACTAATCCATTTTAATTTTTCCATCCGATTTA
>CAYNOU010000078.1:9678-10899 GCA_964398885.1 uncultured Candidatus Cloacimonadota bacterium
TTAATAGGTCTCTCAAAGTTTCAGAATTTTCACCATACATTAGCTTTTCATAGCTTTTGAAAAATGTTATACTTACTTCAACTGCTCTAATAAACCTATCACTTAACGCATCATAAGGTTCTCTCTCTTTTGGGCTATATACCTTTTCTTTATCAAATGGCTTTATTTCTTCAAGAGATGCTTCTACTAATTTTATCGCATCTATAGCCTTATTTAAAGCTGATTTAGTTAGAATTTGTTGGTCTTCTTTCATTTGATTTTCTCCATTGTAATTACATTTAAAAAAGCTTGCTGTTCTTGTGTGAGTTTATTAGGATTCATTACAATGACATCAATTTTCTCTTCACACTCCATAAAAAATTTAATAGAAACTCCTTGTGAGAGTCTGTATGAATTTTCTTCCGAAAATATCAATATATCTATGTCACCACCTCTTTTGTCATCATTTACTCTTGAGCCAAAAAGATAAATCTCATCGTTTATATTTTCAACAGCTTTTTTAAGTGCTGTTTTTTCTTTACTATCTAATCTCATTTGTAACTGCCTTTTTACTAATTATTGAGAGTTTAGAAATCGCAAGCAAAATGTGAAGCTGTTGCGGCGCTACCACCATTTCCCAAAATAAATATCTGCTTGTTTTCTTCTCTTGCTCTCAATAAGATATCAGTAAATGCTTTAAACTTTTTATTGTCCATTTGATTTAAATTAGATACTAACTTTTCAATATATTTTGGAAAGAAATTATTCATAAATTAAACCCCTACTTTTATTAATATCCAAATAGCAATTATCAAATAACAAACAAATCTCAAATCTCAATATTTAATGACAAAAACGTAAATACGATTAAAAGCAGAATGTTTAGAAAATTAGAATTTATGAAATTGTTATTTATTTGTTATTTGCCCCGTGAAATAGCCAGTCCCGATTCCTGAACTCGTCAGTAACGGGATTTATCGGGATTTCACGGGGTAAATAATTTGAAATTTGTGATTTTTCAGTTTATCTTCTATGATCAAAAATGACGCGACTCCCATATTTATCCAGCATAAATGGCAATTCTCTATAATTTTTAAGTGCTTCCCGTACTCTGTCCTGTTTATGTCTTGGAACATAAAGCATCATAAATCCGCCGCCACCAGCGCCAGAAACTTTACCACCTATTGCACCAGCATTTAGTGCAGTCTGGTACATATTATCTATGTCGCCATTTGTAATTTT
>CAYNOU010000079.1:0-10540 GCA_964398885.1 uncultured Candidatus Cloacimonadota bacterium
CAATTTACCTATTAATATCAAAAATCCAACTATTGAAATCTTTAATATCAAAGGACAAATCATAAAGAAATTAAAAATTCAAAATTCAAAATTTAAAATTAATGAAGTTTTCTGGGATGGAAAAGATGAACATAAAAACCAGGTTTCATCAGGGATTTATCTATACAGGATATCCACCAAAGGCGGATCCGCCTCGGGAGTAAGAACTGATGACTTTGTAAGTAAAACAAAGAAAATGATTTTATTAAAGTAGGAGTTTAAAATTTGAAACCAATAAAAAAAAAGAAAAATGAAAGAAAAACTTGACAATTTATACTGATATTTCCCAAATGGAAATTAAATAAAAAACAAAGAGAAAAAACTATGAAAAATTCAAAACAATTTTATGTAATTTTTATTATTATGCTTTTAAGCAGTTTTGTGATAACTAATATCTCATTTGCTCAAACCCATATACCTTACGGAGATGTAAGCGGTACCTGGACAATTGATGGTAGCCCGTACATAATTGATGGGCACATAAATGTTCCTGTAGATAGTGCTTTAGTAATTGAACCGGGTGTAAATGTTATTTTTTCTGATCAGTATTATTTTCGAATATATGGAAAGCTATTGTCTGAGGGAATATTAAATGATACTATAAATTTTACAGTTCAAGATACAATAAATGATTATGCTGGATTATATTTTTATGACACAGACATTTCGATACAGGATAGCTCAAAAGTTGAATATTGTAAATTCAATCCTGGTGTTGTTAGTTTCTTTAACTCTTCAAATATTATTTTCACAAATAGTGTTGTAACTAATGGTGCTGGTGTTTTTTGCTCAGAGGCAAGCCCATCACTTATTGATGTTACCATTAGCAATAACACCACAGACTATTACGGCGGAGGTATATACTGCATGGAGTACTCTAACCCAAGTCTGGTTAATGTTACTATTAGTGGAAATTCGGCTACTTGGGGAGGTGGTATTAGTTGTATATATAATTCTAATCCGATTCTGGAAAATGTTAGTATTGTTAATAATAACGCTCAAGCATCTGGAGGTGGAATTTATTGTGAAGAGTCCAATCCAATTTTAAATTATGTGGACATAATAGAAAATCATGTATCTAATGGTATTGGTGGAGGTATTCATCTCTATGACAATTCTAATTCAGAAATTAGCAATGTTAATATTATAAATAATTCTGCCAGTGGGTGTGGTGGAGGTATTGGAAGTGAAAGTTCCAGTCCAATACTTACAAATGTCGTTATTAGTGGAAATAGTACTATAGGGAGTGGTGGAGGAATTCATTGCAGGGTGAATGATGGTAACATAACACTTGAGAATGTTATTATTATAGAAAACTCTGCTTTATTTGATGGAGGTGGTATACAGGTTTGTGGGGATGAGGCTAATCTTAACATGGTAAATGTATTGATTGCGAATAATTATGCAGAAAATTGTGGAGGTGGTATTAATGCCATTAATGGTCCTAGTTTAAATATAACAAATGTTACATTTAGTGGCAATTCAACAGAAGGATTGGGTGGTGGAATTATGTGCCAACTCGGATGTAATCTTATAATGAGGAATAGCATAGTTTGGAATAATCCGGGTGGTGAAATAGTTGAGTATGGACCTGGAAATGAAGTAACAATTAATTATTCGGATATCTGCGGAGGTTGGTTCGGACAGGGAAGTAATAATATTGATACAGATCCTTTATTTGCCGATACCCTTTATCATCTCTCGGAAGATTCTCCCTGTATAGATGCTGGTAACCCGGATAGTCTGTATTATGACCCTGAAGACCCTGATAATCCCGGTTATGCTCTTTATCCCGCTATGGGAACATTAATTAATGATATGGGTTTTTATGGAGGACACGGGAATTATGAACCACCTTATGCTGTGGATGATGAACCTCATTTTACTGATGATATTATAAAATTAAGCAATTTTCCCAATCCATTTACGAATTCTACAACTATTTCATTTTTAACCACAAAGCCCACAAAGAACACAAAGATAACCATATATAATATAAAAGGGCAGAAAATAAAAACATTACTCAATAATCAAATAATGAAAGGCGGTAATTATAAGATAATATGGAATGGAACAAACAGCAGAAATAAGCGTGTCGGTTCCGGAATTTATTTTGTAAAACTGAGAACCGAGAAATATGTTAATGTCAAAAAGATAGTAAAAATAGATTTGTAAATAATTTAAAATAATATGATGAAATCTTTGACAATTTATTATACATATTTTCCAAATAGAAATTAAATAAAAAACAAAGAGAAAAGACTATGAAGAATTCAAAACAATTTTTTTCAATTTTTATTATTATGCTTTTAAGCAGTTTTGTGATAACCAATATATCCTTTGCTCAAACCCATATCCCTTATGGAGATGTAAGCGGTATATGGACAATAGAGGGTAGCCCATATATTATTGAAGGACATATTTCAGTTACGGTAGATAGTACCTTAATTATTGAACCGGGAGTAAATATTTTTTTCCCAGAACAAAATCATTTTAGAGTCTATGGTAGATTGCTGGCTATAGGAACAGAAAGTGACACAATAAGTTTTACAGCAAGTGATACAACAGACATTTTTGCTGGATTATATTTTTGTGAAACAGATACTTCATTGCAGGATAGCTCAAAATTAAAACATTGTAAATTTGATCCTGGTTGTGTAGGTTTCAGTAATTCATCCCGTGCAGTTGTAAAAAATTGTATTGTTACTAATGGTTATGGGATTGGTTTTGATAATTCAAGTCCGACTATAGTAGATGTTACCATTAGCAACAATACTAGCGAGAGTTACGGTGGAGGTATATATTGCACTGACTCCTCTAACCCGAGTTTGGTTAATGTTACGATTAGTGGTAATTCAGCTACTTGGGGAGGTGGCATTAGTTGTAGGTATAATTCAAATCCGATCCTTGAAAATGTTAAGGTTTTAAATAATATAGGGGGTGGTATTGGATGCGATTATTACTCCAGTCCAGTACTAAATAATGTAATTATTAATGGAAATGAAGGAGGTGGGATTGGATGTTATGATAATTCCAATCCAGTTCTTGATAGTGTTATTATTAGTAATAATAGTGTTTGGGGTGGAGTTTATTGTACTGATTCCAGTCCAATACTTACAAATGTTATAATTAATGGAAATATTGGCGGGGGATTTTCAGCTGGCGGTGGCAATCCAATATTAAAAGATGTAATTATTACTAATAATATTAAAATGAATGATGTCGGTATTATTGGTTGTGGTGGTGGAATTGATGTTGGTGGACATAGTATTAATATTGATCTGATAAATGTCTTAATTACTAACAATCATGCTGAAGAAAATGGGGGTGGTATTTCTGCATGGAATGGTCCAAGTTTAAATTTGACCAATGTTACAATTAGCGGGAATACGGCTGGCTATTGTGGTGGTGGAATTATGTGTCAATTTGAATGCAGCCTTACAATGAGAAACAGTATAGTATGGAATAATCCGAATGGAGAGATAATATTGTATGGCTATGGAAATGAAGCAACAATTAATTATTCAGATATCTGTGGAGGTTGGCAGGGAGAAGGAAATATTGATTCGGATCCTTTATTTGCAGATACTCTTTATCATCTCTCAGAGGATTCACCCTGCATAGATGCCGGTGATCCGGATACAATGTATTATGATCTGGAAGACCCAAACAACCCGGGTTATGCTCTTTATCCCGCTATGGGAACATTAATTAATGATATGGGTTTTTATGGAGGACACGGGAATTATGAACCACCTTATGCTGTGGATGATGAACCTCATTTTACTGATGATATTATAAAATTAAGCAATTTTCCCAATCCATTTACGAATTCTACAACTATTTCATTTTTAACCACAAAGCCCACAAAGAACACAAAGATAACCATATATAATATAAAAGGGCAGAAAATAAAAACATTACTCAATAATCAAATAATGAAAGGCGGTAATTATAAGATAATATGGAATGGAACAAACAGCAGAAATAAGCGTGTCGGTTCCGGAATTTATTTTGTAAAACTGAGAACCGAGAAATATGTTAATGTCAAAAAGATAGTAAAAATAGATTTGTAAATAATTTAAAATAATATGATGAAATCTTTGACAATTTATTATACATATTTTCTAAATGGAATTTAAATAAAAAATAAAGAGAAAAACGATGAAGAATGTAAAACAATTTTATGTAATTTTTATTATTATGCTTTTAAGCAGTTTTTTGATAACCAATATATCCTTTGCCCAAACACATATTCCTTACGGAAGTGTAAGCGGCACCTGGACTATTGAGGGAAGCCCGTATATTATAGATGGTCCAATACATATAACAGCAGATAGCTTATTGACCATTGAACCTGGTGTACAGGTGCTTTTTTCAGGTAATTATATGTTTGTCATTTATGGCAGATTGTTAGCAGTAGGAACTGTATGCGATACTATTGTTTTTACAGCCCTTGACACGACAATAACCTGGAAAAGTTTAAGGTTTTATCAAACAAATACAAACGGTCAGGACAGTTCAAAGGTTATATATTGTAAATTAGAATATGGAAAATCTGTAATTCATTGTGAGAATTCATCTGATATATTAATTAAAAATTGCTTAATAACCAAAAATTATTCTGGATTTAGCGGCGGAGGAATTTGTTTAGATGAATCAAGTCCAAATTTATTAAATGTTATTATTAGTAAAAATACGGCAGAAGACTACGGCGGAGGTATATCTTGCACTGACTCCTCTAACCCAAGTTTGGTTAATGTGATTATTATTGGAAACAATTCTGGAGGAATTTGGTGCAATGATAATTCTAATCCAACTTTAGAAAATGTCACTATTACAGATAATATAGGTGGTGGAATTGTTTGTACTAATTCTTCCAGCCCAATTCTAAATAATGTTACTATCAACGAAAATGAAGGAGGAGGGATTGCTTGTTCTAATAATTCCAATCCAACTCTTGATAATGTTATTATTAGTAATAATAGTATTTACGGTGGTCTCTTTTTTTCTTACTCAAATCCAATTCTTAATGATGTTATAATAAAAGAAAATACATCAAATGAAATTGGAGGAGGTATCTACTGTTTTGGAGAAAGTAATCTTATACTAAAGGATGCAGTAATCAAAGACAATAATTCTCTTTCTGGTGGTGGTATTTACTGTGACTTTGGAGCTGAGATGAGTTTGGTCAATGTAGTTATCGCAGGAAATACTGCTGTCTACTCAGGTGGTGCAATTACCTGCTTTAACCAGTGCAATATGAGTCTGACCAATGTTACTATAAGCAGAGACACGGTATCAGTGGGAGCAGGTGGTGTAATTTACTGTGACTTTGAATCTAATATGAATTTTATGAACAGCATTTTATGGGATAACACCCCTAATTATATCTCCATATCCTGTGGAGCTGTCGTTACATTCGCTTTTTCTGATATTCAAGGTGGCTGGCAAGGAGAAGGAAATATAGATGCTGACCCGCTATTTGCAGATGATTATTTTCACTTATCCGAGGGTTCTCCTTGTATAGATGCAGGCAATCCTGATACTGTTTATAATGACCATGAAGACCCTGAAAATCCCGGTTATGCATTATATCCTGCAATGGGAACAATTAGAAATGATATGGGTGCTTATGGTGGTTCAGGTTATTATGAACCACCTGTTGCTGTAGATGAACAAATAATTACAAATAAGTCAAATATACAATTGAACAATTATCCAAATCCATTTCACACTACAACCACAATATCTTTCTTACTTCACCGCAGAGACACAGAGTACGCGGAGATAAAGATTTATAATATAAAGGGACAATTGGTGAAACAATTCAAAAGGCAACCCCCGATTTGCTCGGGGGTAAAAGGTAAAAATATTGAAGTTGTCTGGGATGGTAAAGATGATAATGGGCACTGTCTTGTAAGCGGTATATATTTAGTTAGGCTTAAGACAGAGAAGAATGTTAATGTCAAAAAGATAGTAAAATTAGATTTGTAAACATATAACAAATTATAATAATTGGAGGAAAAGATGAAAAAAGTTATAATAACAACTATCGTGCTTTTATGCACAAGTTCAATGGTATTTGCTGATTATAACGGTAATGTGACTACCAATGAAGCAGAATTATCATTCAGTCAAATGAATGACTATTATTTCATAAGTTTCAAGAAAGATTATTTCACAGAAGAAGTAGGAGCTCCACAATTGCCAGTTAAAATATTGAAATATGTGATTCCAATTGATATGAATGTAGCTGATATAACTATAAATAGCAGTGAACAAATACAATTAAGTGGCACATACAACATCTATCCAGCTCAACCACCTTATCCATTAGACTTTAGCGATCCACCACCTTTTGTTGAACCAAATAGTGAGATTTATGATTCAGATAAACCTTATCCAGATAAGTTGGTGGAAGTGATTGCTGATGAATTTACAATGGGTTATCATATCATTGCCTTGCGTTTTTATCCTGTTGAATATATTCCTGCCGAGCAAAAAATTAATCTCTACACTGAAATTGATTTTACAATTGAATATGAGAGTAATCCACAGCCTATTCAATTACCATTAAGACAGAGTGCCAGAAGACAAAAATTGGTAGAAAATTTTATCAAAAGTTATGTAGAAAATCCAGATGATTTTGAATCTGTTACCGGTGGAGCACAGGAAATAATCCCTGAAAAGAACTTAACATAGATATTTTATAAATAGAAAAAGTAAAAACAGGAGGTAAAAATGCAAAGAACTTATAAAATAGTGTTATTTATCATAATATCTCTTATACTTCTATTTGCAACAAATATATTAGCTACTGTTTGGACAGTTGATGATGATGGAAATGCCCAGTTTGTTATAATCCAAGATGCGGTGGATGCTGCTGGGGATGGAGATACAGTATTTGTATATTCAGGTATATATAGCGAAAATATATGCATAGATAAAAGCATCTCTCTCGTTGGAGAAAATAGAGATAGTACGATAATAAATGGTAGTATAGTGAATTATCCTGAAACACAAACATTCATTAAAAATTTTACAATAGACGGACAGGATGGCTTGTTTGCAATTGAATTTTATGGAAGAGGTACTATTGAAAATAATGTAATTAAAAATAGCTTATGGGGGTTGACTATACCTTTTGGTCCACCTTTTTCTACTTCTATTCTAATATATAATAATTTAATAAGAGAAAATAATTCTGGAATATTCTTTGATGTAGGGTATCCTGGATATGCCGATTCTATAAAAGTTTTAGGTAATACTATAACAGAGAATGATTATGGTATAATTTATTTCCCTGAACAAGTACCTAGTGGTCCTCCATTTGACACCACATGGCATGTAAATGCAGATTCAAATTATTGGGGATATAACGATCCAGATTCAATAGCAGAATCAATTTGGGACAAAAATGATTCTGAGCTGGCAATTGCACAACTTCACTATGATTTCTGGTATAACGAACTTATCAATTATTTTCCGAATACTGATTCCATAGGAATTCATTACAATAATATCTATAATAATAGCTTATATAATGTTTATGCTTTCGATGATCAAGGCCAAGGGATAGATGGTCCAAACACACTACATTCAAATGAATTTAAATTATATCAGAATTACCCAAATCCTTTTAATTCATCTACAACAATTTATTTTAATTTTCCATTTAATATCAAAAATGCTGTTCTGCAAATATTTAATGTCAAAGGAAAAATGGTTCAAAAAATTGAATGTCAAAATCAAACATCCATTGTATGGGGTAGAAAAGATCAAAATAAATATAAAGTGGCTGCCGGTATTTATTTTTACCGTATTAAGACAGATAACTATGTTTCTAAAACTAAGAAGATGATTTTAATCAGGTAAAGGCTTAAAATTTTAAGCCTTTACAGAAAAAAAGAATTAGGAGGAATTAAAATGAAAAGGTTTTATTTATTATTCTTGTTTATATTAGTAGCAACTATATGCTTATTGGCAGATATTAATTATCAGATCCAGATTTATAACGATGAATTGAGTTTCTCTAAAAGAGATGATTACGATGTTATCGAAATAGATGGATATGAAATGATTGATATTCTTGGAGTACCAATGATGCCAGTAAAAGGACTGAATTATATTATACCCTCCAACCAAAAGGTTGTGGAAATAAGCATAACTAATATTATAGAAGAAGAATTAAGCGATGATTTTACAATCTTCCCAGCTCAACCTGAACGTATAATCGATTATGAATGGCTTGATTTACCAGATATCGGTTTTATAGAACCTGATTCAGCAATTTATACTGTAAATGCCTTCTATCCCGAAGCAAATTTAGAAAACATAGGTATTCAATATAAGGCAGGGACAAAGATCAATAGTATTTTATTCTATCCCTTGCATTATAATCCGGTAACCAAAAAAGTTAAATTGACTACCGATATCGAATTTACTTTAATTCTTGGAGATAATGATGCTGATTTTGTGAAACCCAAAAGATTAAGCCGCTCTTCATACCAACAAATCAAGAAGCAAATAGAAAAACTTGTGAACAATTCCCAAGATGTCGTTTTATATTTTCAACCTGACAATATTGAAGAGGAAATTTATGAGTTGGAAAGCTTTATGCCTTCGGAAATACCTTCTTTGTTTGGCAGTAATGTTGAGTATGTAATTATTACAAGTGAAAATTTGGAATCTGATTTTCAACAAATTGCGAATTGGAAAACGAAAAGAGGAATGCCCTCGGTGGTAAGAACAACTGAATGGATCTATTCAAATTATTCCGGTTGTGATAATGCTGAAAAAATTAGAACCTTTATAATAGATGCTTTTGAAAATTGGGGTACTATCTGGTTTATGTTAGGTGGAGACGATAATATAATTCCTCTCAGGTATGCTTGGATTAGTCACTTTAACTATGGTAGCCTGCCACAATTGATCCCTAATGGTGAATTTATACCTTGTGATATGTACTATGTCTGTTTAGATGGTAATTGGAACGCAGATGGAGATGCAACCTTTGGAGAGGGAAGCTGGGATAGGAGTAATGATGGTAGTTTTTATAATGCTGGTAATAATGCACATATAGACCAAGTAGATCTTTTACCAGAAGTTTTTGTTGGTAGAATACCAATAGAAGATGAAGCTGAATTTAATAAATATAAAACAAAATACTTTGAATATGTAAGAACATCCAACGTAAACGAAAATAATATACTGTTATTTTCTGCTGATTCTGATAATGTTTCAAGTTATGCGATGGATTATGTGAGTAATAATTTCCCTGATTATACTAATATAACAAAATTGTATGAAAGATTCGGGAATACATGTGCAGATGTCTTAAATGCCTTTAATGCTGTTTCAGGAACTAATTACCATATTATTTGCGGCTTCGGGCATGGTGGCTTTTACTCTTTTGAGGCTTGCGTAGGACAGTTAGGAAGACAGGAAATGGATAATCTGCAAAATATGGACAGAAGTGAAATTCTTTATTTAACACATTGCAACACAATGGGATGGGATAAAGATTGTGTGACCGAACGATTTTTCAATTCAATTAATGGAGGTGTGGCAGTTATCAGCAATACGCGATTCGGTTGGACTGGTGACCCATATAGATATAATGGTCCTTTCATAAATTCCTTATACTATTCTGAGTTTAATATTGGGATTGCATTTTATAATGTTAAAGAAAGTCACGCAAATTTTTCTTATTATGATCATATAAAAAGATGGGGACAATTTGCTTTAAATATTTCTTCTGATCCTGAACTGCCTGTCTGGACAAATACGCCCATAAACCTTGATGTTGTGGTTACACCTGATGAAATTACAAATGGAGAAAATACTATCACTGTAACAATTAATGACCTGGCAACTGATGTTACCGCTCTGGTCTGCCTGCAAAAAGGAGACGAAGCCTATGGTTATCAATCAATACCAAATGAATACAGTGAAGATTCAGCAATATTTAATCTTACACTTGATACTGGTGGAGAAGATGAATTTCTGGATGTTACTGTAACCGCACATAATTATTTTCCCTATGAAGATACAATCCCTGTAAATCTTACTTCCGGTTCACACCTTTACATAACAGAAAAAATATTTGATGATGATAATGTACTTCCCAGCTATGGCAATGGTGATGGACAGGTGGATGCAGGTGAAACAATAGAACTATCTATTACACTTACAAATTCCGGTTCAGCAGATGCTCTTGATGTATCAGCTGAACTTATCTGTGATCCTGAATTTATTAACATCACTCAAAATCAATCTAATTTTGGAGATATAAATGCAGGACAAAGCGCAGTATCCCAAACTAATTATGTTTTTGAAGTGGATAAGGATACCCCTGATGGAGAATATGTTTGTGATACACTTTTCATCTATGAAGGAATAGTCCTTTTACATACTGATGTGTTTTATCTTCAAATAGGTGCACCTGAATTAGATCAGGTAAAAAATACTATAGATATAATTACTGGAAATGGTGATG
>CAYNOU010000080.1:157-10473 GCA_964398885.1 uncultured Candidatus Cloacimonadota bacterium
AATAATAATATCTCGGTGCTTATCGGTGCTATCCGTGGTTGAAATAATATTATATCAGTGATAATTGATGCTTTCGGCGGTTAATAACATTTCCATTTACCTCCATATCCCTTTTTGCATAAAAAAATGCAACTATTGCAATTTTTATTCAGTTCAATACAAAAAGGATTTAGTTGAAAAATATATCTCATACTTGAAAAAAGAAATTGAACTTACTACTTTACAAAAAAAATTCAAAATAGGAACAATTTATTTTGGCGGCGGAACTCCATCCCTGCTCTCCTTCTCACACTTGTTCAAAATAATAACAGCATTAAAAGACAAATTTATAATTGCAGAAAATCCTGAGGTAACTTTAGAAGCCAACCCGATAAATGTAACCAAAACCGCTGCTAAAAACTGGAAAATTTGCGGAATCAATCGTATTAGTCTGGGTACCCAGTCCTTCCATAATTCAGAATTAAAAACCTTAGGGAGATTACATTCTGAAAAAAAGATTAATTCCGCAGTTGAAATAATCAGAGAATATTGTACTGAAAATGTCTCTTTAGACTTAATGTATGGAATTCCGTTTCAAACTAAGCAAAGCTGGATAACTTCATTAAAAAAAGCAATAAGTCTTAAACCCAGACACATTTCATCTTACTGTTTATCTATTGAAAATGGCACTTATCTCGCAGATAAACAAAATGAGTATACCTTTCCTGATGAGAATTTGCAAAGTGAAATGTATTACCAATTAATTGATATTCTTAAAAAAAACAAATTCTATCAATATGAAATTTCTAATTTTGCTCAAACAGGTTTTGAATCAAAGCACAATTTAACATATTGGAATGGTGAAGAATATCTTGGCTTTGGACCTGCTTCTCATTCCTTCTATAATATGAAAAGATACAGCAATTTTGCAGATTTGAACAAGTATTTTGAACATATAGATAACAAAAAACTGCCGATTGAGAACTCAAAAATAATCTCAGAGCGAGAATTTATTTCTGATAAAATTATTTTGGGATTGCGGATGAATAAAGGAATATGCCTATCGGAATTCAAAAAAAAATACAATTTTGATATTAAAACAGAATATGAAGATGTCTTAAAAAAATTTTTGTCTTCCGAATATTTGACAATTCAAAATGATAGACTGAAATTGACATCAAAAGCAATGTTTGTCTCAAATTCAATCTTGAGTGAATTTGTATAATATGACTCTCACCGCGGACCCCGATAAACATCGGGGCGGGGACACCCTGATACGGTCATTCTTCCCTACAGGGCAGGCAGAGCACGCTGAGATAAATCTTGTTGGGTTTTCGGCACGGAATGGTCCGTGACGACTCTGCAGTGCTTCGGATGGCCTGTCTCGTCTTGGCTCGAGCCAAGACGGGCTACGCCCAGACGAGTGAGCGGTAAAGGAGACGTCAGGGACCACTCCCTGACGATGGTGGAATGAAACTTTGCGTTCTCCTCGACTCTGTGGTAAAACATAAGGAAAATAATGAAGAAATTTTTACTTTTTACTTTTTACTTTTGCCTTTTACCTTTTACCTTTCTATTGGCAGACATTCTCATCCCAATGGATTTATCACAAACTGACCATTTAAGAGCGTATGGCGTTACTTATTATGCTTTAGAACAGGGAATAGACTCAAAGTGGTTATTGAACTATCGCGGTGGTTCGTTCCTCATTCCTGATGACTCTGATATAGAGGATATTTGCCGTATTCGCGGAGTGTATTACGAAAAGGTATCTCCAGCACAAGTCATTCAGATTGAACAGATAATTCAGAAATCCAATATGGATATCATCTATTTAGAAAAAGCACCCAAAGTTGCTGTTTATACCTTACCAGAAAGTATTGCCGGCAAAGTGTCTGGCTTTGCTGGAGAGCCGTGGGATGATGCAGTTACCCTTGCCCTTACTTATGCAGAAATACCTTATAAAACTGTGTGGGATTTGGAAGTTTTACAAGGTCAGTTGGAAGAATATGACTGGCTTCACCTCCATCATGAAGATTTCACAGGACAGTATGGGAAGTTTTATGCAAGTTACCGGAATGCCAATTGGTATAAAGAGATAGTGCGAATTGATGAAGAAATGGCAGCCAAACTCGGATTTCAGAAAGTCTGGCAACTTAAACACGCTGTTGCAGAGATGATAAGAGAGTATGTAAAAAACGGTGGTTTCCTATTTGCAATGTGTGCTGCTACAGATACTTATGATATTGCACTTGCTGCAAAAGATGTAGATATTTGTGATGTGCCTTTTGATGGTGACCCGATGGATCCACAAGCAGAACAGAAATTAGATTTCAGCCGAACGTTTGCTTTTACTGATTTCACACTTGTAAAGAATCCTTATGAATATGAATTCTCCAGTATAGATGCAAGTAATTATGCACAACTTCGCGGTCCAGAAGGTGATTATTTTACACTTTTCCAATTCTCAGCTAAGTATGACCCTGTTCCTACAATGCTTACACAATGCCATGTGAATGTTGTAAATGGCTTTCTTGGACAAACTACTTCATTTCATAAACAATATATTAAGAAGAGCGTTATTACTCTTGGAGAGGTTGAGGGAGCTGATGAGGTAAAATATTTGCACGGTAATTTTGGTAGAGGAACTTTTACTTTTTATGGCGGGCATGACCCGGAAGATTACCAGCACAGAATCGGCGACCCCCCTACTCATTTAGAACTGTATAAAAATTCTCCCGGCTATAGACTTATTCTTAATAACATCCTATTCCCAGCAGCAAAAAAGAAAAAATTGAAAACCTGATTACTCCTTTGGATGAAAGAAAAATCTTGCATAAATATATGCAATCACTTCGCTTAAAACCGTTCGTACCCCATCACTGGATTTCCACCAATGTTCCGGGTCGTAACTAAAATCATCAGCAGAAATAATTCCAACTTGGATTGAATCCCCAAGCGCTTTTTTGAATAATATCCAGCTTCTTCTTGAATGAGCACCAAGAGAAAATAGATTGATTGTTTTTATATTTTGGTCTGAATTTGCAATCCATTCTTTCAATGCTTTTGCTGAGTTATATGTTCTATCTTTAATTACATAAGGAGCTGGAATTGCAATTATTTTTTCTTCATCAAAGCCAAAATTTTTAATTATTGCAGCTCCAATTTCTGCTTCGGTTTTGTAGTGTGATAAATGGTAGCCTTTTAATAATGGACCACCGGTTGTAATTAACAAACTATAATTATTACTTTTGAACTCCTTAATAGCTTGTTTAAGTGCATAGTCGGGTATCCAGCCTTCTACAACAAGTATGTTGCTATCAATTGGTTTATCAATTGCCAGAAATGGATGAATACTTGAAACAAATCCAAAAATTAATCCAGCAATGCTTATTATGAGTAAAGCCCAATCACGCTTAGTTAGGCGGAAACGACTTTTCTTTTCAATTGATTGCAAAGAATTCATTTGACTGGTATTAAATTATTAATAATATACACACCCCGTCCCGATTTTATCGGGACACCCCTCTCCCGCCAGAGGACGGACAGGCCCTCCTAAAAGATGGAGGGTAAACAAGAGGGGATTTTTTTGTTCTCCTCTATTCAGCCATTCCAAAGGTCTACAACCATACGGAAGGTTTCTGGGTTTCATAAAAGTGAAGACTCGAGTTCAGAAGAGCGAAGCGAGACTGGACTTGAGTCGTATCAGCATTCTGAATTCCATCCCGACCTGTCTGCCGACAGGCAGGTAAATCGGGATGAAGTCCAGTCTGTTGGAAACTTGAGCTTTTCTGATACAAGCTATGCTTGGTAGCCCACTTCGCAGTTCTTAACTCATCCCGAAATTTTCGGGATAAGTCAAGTCATAGTTTGATAATTCATCAATTGTTCTGTTCTCATAACCATTTTTGGTTAATCCCAAAGAAGACAGAACTTCGTCAATTTGTGGGTCTACAATCTTCACTTCATCATAAGTTAGCTCGTATAATTTATAAACCATTATATCTATCTGGTTTTCTAAATTTTTAGTGTCTTTGCCTGCTTTTTTGAGGGTTGAGATTAAGTATTCTCTGCAATATCTGAAAATAACGGTTCAATAAAGTTTTCTATGAAATCAATGATTTCTCTAAAAGATAGATCTATATTTATTTTGGAACGATTCAGAAAAGCCATCCACTGCTGCTGTTTTTCTTTATCTGCCTTAAATTTCTCATCATATAGAATTTTACGAGCCTTTAAATCTGTGCCTCTGTTTTTAAATGTCGTTTCAATTGCTTCTTTTAGCAAATTTGGTTTGAACTTGTAATTACTTGCTAAATAGTAAATATCATAAAAATCTTTCATCCGACTGGTGAAAAAATTTAGTTTTGTAATTGATTCCAGTTTTTCTGCAACAGCAGATTCAGGTGAATATACTAGCAATTGTGGAGCCGAAAAATTCGGAAGTAATGTTGGAAAATCTATGGTCAACGGATGAGGTACAATTATATCTCCAAAACCAATATCAAAACGAAATCTCTTTCTAACCTGCCCCATAATGGCTTCACAATATATACGAACTCCTTGATAATCCGCATTCTCTTTAATAACTTCCGAAGTTAGACTGTCTATATCAAAAGATACTCCATCCTTAACTTTGATTTCTGCTATTTTCCGTATCACTTTAAGCAAACTTTCTTCATCATTTGTAATTGACAAACCAAGAAAATCTATATCCTTTGTAGGACGATTCTGTGGCATATTATAAACCAGAAATAATAAAGCACCTTTGAGAATAAAGTTATTTCTATAAGAAGATACAGATAATCGGTATAAAAACCGTTCCTGAAAATACTGCAGTAAAACCGCATTGAAATCCCTCTTTGAGGCTTTCGCTAAATTCAGTAATCTTGCCCGTACTGAATTAGCAATATTTTTTCTTTCTTTATTCATTTTACAAGCATTGCCGTCAAATATGGGAAAAGAATCGTTTTCACCTGACATATTTCCGCATATTCCCGTAGTTTATTTATGTTAGCATCTTTTCGTTTCAGATAGTTTTTCAGCCCTTCCAGTGCCAAATCTTCTCCCAATTTCTTACGATAGCGAAACATATCGCAAATTGTTTTTTCGGGATTGTAGATTTTTACAAATTCATAACTGTCTTTTCTCGTTTCAATGCCAAAGTTATAAAAACGCTCTCTAAAATAAAAGATTTTTACAGGTGGGTATTCAATAGTTTGAGGTTTTTCAGAATTGGGAATAGCCACATATACTTCAGAGGGATTTATCATTGATAGACCATGATATTCCAGTGCTGATATCAGGCAAATTATTCCCTTATGAATAGACCTGCAAACATCTATAAAGCTAAGAGGAATTCCATCTGTTTGTGGAATATCCGTGAGCCGATAAAGACCCGGTTTAATTTTCTCAATAAAGCTATTATCAAGAAGAGTACGAATACTTCGTGTATGAAATCCAGCTTGCTTAAGATCCTTCATACGAGCATAACCACTATGGGTTTTAAAAAACTGTATAATTTCTTTCATGGGTCTAACCCTCTGTCAATAATGCATATTGACAGAAAAACAGAACCAAGAATATTTGTCAACTTTTTTACTTTCATACAATTTATACTAAAAATTCATCTTGTATATCTATCTAGTTTGCCAAATTTTTAACCTTGCGAATGGTCAAGTTTACGAGGCCTTCGCAATGGTTCTTATTTGAATCCAACCATTCCGAAGGTTTATGGGTTTCATAGAAGTGAAGACTCGAGTTCAGGGGATCCGCCAGCTGGCGGAGACACTGGACTTGAGTCGGAATATCAGCATTCTGAACCAGTCTGCTAGAGATAGTATATTTCTACATATTGTCTGGCAACCAGATTAATTTTCCTTTTTTACCTGGATGTGCAGCTTTATCCTTATGCCGCCACATAAATTCAACTTCAACTTTAACATTTAGAACTTTTGCAAAATTCAATACACTTTTCCATGAAAAATTAGCATCAGTTTTTTGTATTGAAATATCAATTTCTGGAACATAGTAAAATCCATCCTCTGTAAACTTTCCATCCTTGATATTAGACAATGTTTTTTCTTTTAGCAAATCGTATGAATTATATTTCTTCATAGCAACTTTATGTGCCTCTTCAACAAGGCACTTCCAGAAATTTCTTGGTGCTCTATTATCAAATGTGCAATGTGTTATTTTAGTATGTTTTAGATCTTCAGGATTTTCCGTGTTTAATATTATTACATCATTAGTTTTTGGTTGTTTTTCTATATCTGAAAATACAGATTCAAATTCATTTTTTATATCTATTATTCTTTGAGCAAATTTTTTGAATTCCTTGGCTTTTTCTATAACCTTTTCTGCATTATCATATTCATTATTTTCTATTAAACCTTTTGCCTTCTTATTAAATTCTTTCGTTAAATTCCCGAATTCTTCCAGTAACATATTAAAGGCAGTATCAATATTTTTCTCATACATTTTTCTATCCTTTCTTATTTTTGATTTATTGTTTCCTTGCTTTGTTTTAATTTTATCTTTATCTTCAATTCAGGTATAACCTTTCTTATCTGACTTTGATTCTATCTGTTCAATATTAAAATTTTCATATTCTTCCTTACTCATCCAAAAATCCGGTTCTACAATCTTCACCTCATCGTAAGTTAAGCCATATAATTTATAAACCATTAGATTTTTTTCAGACTCGACTTGAAAGCGAAGTGTCGAGTTGAGAATGAAGAAACTCATACTGGTGTCTGTCGCAATTCTCTTATACCTGTAACCCATTTCTTTTTTATATCTCGTGCTTTTGGTCCTGATTCTCCCCCGACTATTATTCGTCAATTTTATCTAAATAAAATTATTTATAGGTGATAATAAAGGCTAATTTCCTAAATCTAGATTCGAAAATTCTATAAATCTTAGTGATTAACAAATGAAACAGATATTGGCTCCAATTTTACATTGTATTCTTTGGGACCGAAAGTAAAATATATTTGTATTTGAATAGAATAAATTAGACTTTGATAACTTGTATCAACAAAATAAATTTCAAAGGCATCGAGATCTTTACCAAAAATTTTTACAAAATCATATTCGTCAGATATATATCTACATTCAAAACTACCAGTTTCAGGAATCAATTCACACCAATATAAATTATATTTAGCTCCGCCACCTCCCATACTTACAGGAAGAGGCTCTATATCATAAATTTTTTCAATTGATTGAACATCGGCTAAAATCTTATTCAATCTTATTGTTAAATTTGAATTGTTTGTAATACTAAAACCCCATCCACTACCAAAGAATTTACCACTTTTTCCAAGTCCATGATAAGATGCAGCAAGTCTAATAATTGAATCATCTGATTCTTTTTTGGCTTTGTATACACCCGTCATGGTTGGTAATTGTGTTACTGAAGTAATGCTTAATAAATCTCTATTTTCTTTGGATTCATCTTTCCAATTTTGTATATCGTCAAATGTATTAAGAGAATTTCTTACCCAACGTTCATGGTGCAATTTAATAGTTTTTAAATTTTTAACGCTGTAATTTTCTATTTGATCATCAATCTTCTTATGATGAATACTACACAATAAAATTAAATTTTCATATTCATCTCGTTGTTTTTTATTGAGATCTGATATTCCCCTGGGACCATCATTCTTTTTCGCAACTATATGACATTCTTCACCAATAACACAATCACTGTCCTCATCTTTACCAGACAGTGTTAATTCTCTACGACAAATTGCGCATCTATTGCCTGATCTTCCCCATAACAATTTTCTTGTTCGATTTGATATAGACATAATTTTAAAATTTTAAAAAATTTTTATTGGAAATGTTTATTTTCATTAATTTTTTATAATACTATTCGCTCTTTTTCGTTTGTATTAATTTATTAAAAGTTATCAACCAAAACCGAATAAATATCACCCATTTCAATTTTAACTTCAATAAATGGTTTAGCTTTTGTATCTTCAGGTGTTATCATATATCCGATTTGGCTTATAAAAATCAGCTCATCATTTTTATATCTTGCAGGAGAGAATCCAATGCCAATTTTAGCCTTACCTGAGTTTTGCAAAGTTATATCTGTTATTTTCAAGTTTTCATTATTTCCCAATTTCGCAGATGCAAAAAGAGCTAAATGCAAATCTTTTTTCTTATCGCTTTTGTTAATTATTACAGGAGATATCCATGAAAAATCAGATTGGATATTTATTATTTTCTCATTACTATTATCAAAGGGTAATATCCCAGTAATCCATATATCAAAAACAGGGCTAATCCAACCAGTAAGCTCGTCATTATCATCTATATAATATTTCGGGAAAAATTTATGACCAACGAGTATATTTGCACCTTTTAGGGAATCGCTTCCAATAAACCCAGCCCCAACTTCAATATTTGTCCATGAAAATGCATTCCACAATTTATCAAATGCAAATGAAGTAGTAAATAAATCTAACTTATTTTCTTCCCAATTAGATGAACCTTTCAATCGGAAACCTAAATTACAAGTAGTATAGATGGTTTCATGAAAATTCAATTTAAAAATCATACTAGAAGAAGTTCTGCCTTCGGCATTTATTGGAGTAAAATCAGTCTTCACTTCAAAACTTTTTGAGAATAAAGTTGAGCTTAATGACAAGAGAATGAATAAAATTATTATGACTTTAATTTGTTTCATCAGAGGACTCCTTATTCAAATATTCAGTTATTTTATTTTTTAAATCTTCAAAATTCTCAACTTTATCTAATTCGTCTAATTGAAAATCTAGCTTCGTTCCTAGTTGTTTACCTATATCAATAATTAAACGTCTTTTAGTTAGTTTATCTAATTTATTAAATTCTATGCCTTCAATATCTTGTCCAAGAACTTGCAAGCATGCCCTTTTAATTGCTCTGTCTAAACTCATTTTTTTCTCCTTTCTTGATTATTTATTTTTTTCATTCATCCTTTACTCATTAGAATCTTTCCATTCTTGTTATTTCGTTTTCTCATATATTTTTCTATCCTCTCTTCTTTTTGATTTATTGTTTCCTTGTTTTGTTTTAATCTTATCTTCATCCTCAATTTAGGTATAACCTTTCTTATCTGGTTTTGATTCTATCTGTTCAATATTAAAATTTTCATATTCTTCTTTACTCATCCAAAATTCTGGGTCTACAATCTTCCCTTCCTCGTAAACCTTAAACCGAGGAACTTTTGTTGTATCTCTATGCCATTTCACCAACTTAATCTCATCATTTATTATCTCAATGTTTGTAATCCCATCTGTATAAAGTCCACAACCCGTATTAAAGTAGCAAGGTAGTGGTTCCTTTTCAGGTTCTGTCGGGTCAATATCTCTCTCTTTTTCTCTTTCTTCATTTAATTTTCTCGTAAGTTGGTTTATCTTCTTCATATTTTTTTTAACTCTTTTCTTCTCTGTTCTATGAGCTAAATTATCCGCTTGTAATTCTGCAATCTTATCTTCTAATCTCTCTGCATAAGATTTGGATGCAAATATTGCTCGATGCGAATGTCCACAAATAAGAATTACTTTTTCATTCTTAGCCCAGGCATACATAATTTGTTCGTAATCAGTTGTAACCTGAGATTTTGTTGCAGAAGGATGACCGTACAATTTTAGGGTTTTGGCAAATAGTTCAAATGGTTTAAATACACCTCTAACAAGAAATCTGCTAATCCAGCTATTTTTATCAGAATCTATACTTCCTTGATGACCGTGAACAAGTAATATTTTTGTCTCTCCGTTACTATCTTTCATTTTCAATGCCTCCGGGGCGCCTTTATGTTTTTCAGGATTTTTCATGGCAGGGTCATCTGGCGAGCACCACTCATAATCATGATTTCCAAAAACACGAAATATCCTATCATTCCCAAAATCTCTCATCTTCTTATAAACACTATTATCATACCTTTTAATCACCTGCGCTAAATCAAACTGCCAGAGTTCTTCAGTATCGCCAAGTAATATTAGCCTATAATCATTTTTATTGTAAAATGTTAAAGCAGTCAAAAGAGTTTCTTGGTTGTGATGAAAATCATCTGCATTTCCACCATCGCCCAAGTGTAGGTCACTAAAAATAGCGTATTTTTCATTCTTTGTATCAAGTATTTTGATAGCATCACTTAGCCATAGTCGTGACAGCCTTTTAATTGTTTGTTCTTTGTCTTGTGCCATAATTATACCTCCAACTTATTTTTTATAAATTTAATAATCAAAAATTTCATATACAAGTCAAGAAATATTTTTTTAAAAATTTGAAATTTATTTAATCTCAAACGCACTAATTTTTGACAAAGAATTTTAGCCTTCATA
>CAYNOU010000081.1:0-8965 GCA_964398885.1 uncultured Candidatus Cloacimonadota bacterium
TATTTTCATTAATATCTGAGCCATCTATAATTGTTGGACCATAAGGAGTATTACCACTTGAAATTGTTTCAAGTAATGTCGGATCTGTCAATTCTGTAAGCCCTAGATATTCATCTCTTATAGCTGTAAATAAAATTTCATCTCCAACTGTTACTTCACTGTCAAAATCGTAATCAAAAACAAGAACACCGTTATAAGCACCTATAGCATCGCTAACCCAAACATTATTGTAAGCATCATTTGCAGAAACAATTCCTTGAAATGTTGCAAGATGTGTATTATCAATATGTCCACCAAGGTTGTTGGTGTTAGTGTTTGCAATAGGCATAATTCCTGCATAGAAATCGTAATTAGTACTGTTGGCTGCATCTGCAATATTATCAACTGTAGTATCTCCTGTCATACTTGCAGATGCTCCTGTAAGGTGAACAAGTTTGGCATTACTGCCATCAATAGTTGCAGATGAGAATGTGATATTTGCTGTGCCTGTTAAGCTATAGTCTGCTGGGTCAACAGAAGTTAGATCGGCGTTATATTCTATATCAACTTCATTAGAACTTATTGAATAAGCTTTTATAATTTCCGCTCCTGTTATTTCAAAGCTATAATCGTCAACATAAAATTCTGCATCACCATCCCAACTTGCCTCAACATCATAAAATCTAAAGCCAACTTGAACTCCCGTGACACCAGTTGGAACAGAACCAGTATATGTTAATTGCTGCCAAGAAGCCTGATCTGAAGAATACTGCCCAGTATATGTCGGAGAAGCACCATTCCAGTATAAAACCATTGTAACTCTTCCGGCGGGATCATTATCATATACCCATACACTGCATGTATATGGATCGCCTGCAGAAACAGCAGCTTCAGTATTTTGTGTATCAGTATTGCTCTGGTCTTGTGTAGTTAAATAAACATATGCACTGCTACTGCCTCCGTGCACAGTAGTTGTTTCTTGGGTAAATGTAACACCTGATTCATAAGTCCAATTATCTGGTTCACCACCAGTCCAATTCTCAAATCCAGGATTAGAAACAAGATTCTGAGCAAAAGCCAAAGAACTAAATCCAAAGACAAACAGACCAACAATTAACGCTATTAGAATCTTTTTCATCTTTTCTCCTTCGTCCCTCCTCGATTTAATCGGGGATAATCGGGACTTTTTATTTTAATTGGTTAACATAACTATGTAAATCCACCTATTTAAGACATTATCGTTTCATACCGAAGGCATCATGCCTGAGGCAGATCCGCCTCTGGCGGAGATCCTTCGGATTGTTTCCTATCAAATAAATTAACATTTTAAACTTAAGCCAATTTTTGTTCTTGAAGAGCACTTTATTGTTCCATACAATCTATCTAAGATTTAATGATAAAGTATCAGTTTCATAAAGTTTTACTATCTTTATTAAATTTTGCCTTTTAATATAATCTCTTGCTGGATTATATTCATTAATTATATTGGTAAGAACTTCATCTTTATGTATATTTTCTTTTTGCATTTTATCCTTTATACACCTGTTGAGTATTGATAAGAGCCAAATTGTAATTTCTCCCTTTCTTCCGTAGATATATTATCCAATTTTATTATACTTTCATAGAATTTCTGGATCTTTTTAATCTCCTTATCAAGCAGAATAGTTTTTTCTATGTTCTGGAGATTTGAGTTAAGATCTGTTTTTTCTTTCATATAATCTTCAATCATCCTAAACAGTTTCACTTTTTCGCCAAATAAATTTCTTATTTTAATTGGTTAACATAATTATGGATTAAGACATTAATATCTAAGTTTGCGTACCGGTTATAGTGAATGGGGAGTTCCGATTTATCGGAGTTTATTGAAGCGAGCAGCAAATACGCTTTCAGGCGATATCGTGGATTTATGAATAGAGATTTGATGTTTCACACCATTGTCCTGCGGTTGAATACTGCTTAAATTCACGATGTTTTATAAACGGTGCTATCTCCTTTTGCATTTTCTGAAAACTTTCTTTTGCTTCAAGAAAACGTTTTTCCTTCTTCTTTGTATCTCTTTTACTTGATTCTGTTATTTTTTTCATTTTTTCTCCTTCTTTATTGTAGCAACGAATGAATGTTTCTGGCTTTCAATACATTTAGCGGCTCTCGTTGATACAAAGTTATCTGTCCTAATATACAACTCATAAAGCAATTCCCAAAATTTTTCTCTTATATCCCTTAATTCAATTTTTAGACCACACTCTGAGGCCTCTTTTGCGTAAATTGGTCTACCGTGAGTTTTTGTTCGTTTTGGTTTCAGGAAAACTTCTATCTCTTTCTTTATTTCTTTTTCAGATATACCTTTCATCATGCCAGAACCAAGAGTTCTTATTGCAATATCTTCTGATAAAGAAATAGCTGCTCTAAATTCTTTTATGTCATTAGACTATCTTTTATAATCACTCACTTCATGATCCAAATCTAACCAAAGTAAACTCATTTCATTTGCATCAAATAAGCAAAAAACTCTTTGTGGTCCAGTAATCCTTATTGAAAAAATGCTTTCATGTCCTCTTATTTGGAGCTTTTCTAGTTCATGCTGAGCAACTTTTCTCAATTCTGATATTGGTATAGAATGATGTGGTTTTGATTGCAGTAATTCATGAAATGTATTGCTTTCAATTTGTCCCAACTTCTTAAATATACTATTAAGAATTACTTGCTCTTTAGAAAACCAATCCCACTTTCTTACTGGATTTAGATTCATTTTGTTAAATTTCCAAACAATAGGCAAATGTCTCCTATTTTCAGGATTTTCATGCATGACAACATATTTTTCTGGGTCAGGTTTTGAAGAATCAGGAACTTTTTTTTAGATTTACTTTTAGCCATGTAAAAGACTACTATAATATTGACTTATTACATCTAATGGAATTTCACGATTTGATTCTTGACCATCTGGAATACCTTTTCGAGTAATAACCCAAGGTTTCTCCATATGAGCTAACTCGATTAACCACTGAGCAGTTTTATCTCCATAATAATCTAAAACTGCATTAATACTATTCTTCTGGTTTGCACTTAATTTTTCAGGATTTCCAAGGCTTAATTCTGCCTTATCAATTTTGAAAAATCCTTTATGTTGAAAAAACAATCTTGGTATTACTGGTCCATTTGCCCAGGCTTCAATTCTTTCTGGGAATAAGGGTTCCTCATCCCACACTAATGACCAAGCTTGCGAATAATAAACTAATTTTTGCAGTTTCATGGTAGAGATTTTACCAAGTTTTTCTAAGATATATGCTGCTACATCAAATACATTAACCGAGACATGTGTGCTTTCATTTAATTCAATTGGATTATCAGGAACAGATTGGTTATTTGATGATTTTGTTTTATAATAATGATTCTTCTCAATAATTGAAGAATCTGAACTTGATATTATATTTTCTACGGTTTTAATGTTTTTTTTATTCATTGGATTCCTTTATAATAGAATCAATAATCTTCTCACATTTCTCTTTCATTTCATCTAATAATCCAATACGAAGAATTTCCTTTACCTCACTAATATCCTTTACTTTGTATGAATAATTAAAATTCACAAAGATTCTTTCTTTCTTATTGTCAAGGTCGATTTTGAGAATGAGAGTATTATCTTCTTCATCATCAGAACCTAACTGAAATTTCAAAGTAGTAGTTTTTGCATTAGTATATTCTTCAAAATCATCTATAAATTTTGCATTAATTATTTTATTAAACCATGTATATTCTTCTGAGGAAAATATAAAATTAATTCCTAAAGTGTGAACCGGTGTGTGCGGCAGTCTAGATAAAATTGATAAAGCTTTGTCAGTAATAATATCATAGTGTTCGGTATCTTGTTTATTAGGCATAAAACAGATTCGTCCGGTAGATACCTCAAGTTTAAACTTTGGTAATTCCATTATCTTGTTCTTTAATATTATATCTTCTAAATTAAGCGACAGTCGAATCTTTTCAGGTAATTTACCTTCAAATATATTATCGTTTAACCATTTTGGAGAGATTAAAGGTATGTTCCAAGAACCTGCAATGATAATATTTCTTACATCATCCTTCATATTCATAATATACCAACCCGTTCATTATTTTGATGTTAAGACAACATTTATGTTCAAATTTTCTTTTTGCATTTTATCCTTTATAGACCTGTTGAGTATTGATAAGAGCCAAATTGTAATTTCTCTTGCTCTTCTTTGGAGATGTCCTTAGGTTTAGCTATAGTTTTGTAGAGTCTCTGAATTTTTTGAACCTCCCTATCAAGTTTAACTATTTCTTCTATGTTTTGCAATTCTATCCCCGATATTGGGAAAGCATTTGTTTTCTTTTTTTTATAGTCCTGAACTATTTTAAAAAGTTTCATCTTTTTCCTCCCCGCCAAAGGCGTCCAAAGGATCCGCCTCTGGCGTGAGATCTGCCTATGGCATGATGCCTTTGGAATGATTTGAACTAAGAGCGATATTTTTTTCATTCATATTAATAAACAATAAATAATTTTTCAAAATCTTTTGTCAAACTTTTTTTTAAATTCTGCAAAAAAACTAAATCAGAGAAAAATTTATTGTCACCAATGGTTGAGTAGAGTTCTTTTCAAAATCCATCACATCAAAAATGGAGTGTTTAAATGATACAGACTTGGAAGCCTGTGCTACTTCGCTTTCTTCATAATAGAATTCATCAAAAAATAAGCTAATATACACCCAACCAAATAATATAGAAAATCAGTCCAGGTGAATGAATTACCTATTAGCGTTCTACCAATAAAATTCTTGCGAATTGCTTCTAAGAATGGTGCCTTCCATAATTGTGTAAATTCTAATCCCGAGGTTACAATAAAAACGACTATGGCAATCTTAAAAGGAGAAAGTCTGAAAAATATAAAGAAAATAACCAGACACCAGAAAATCTCGTAGAATATACCGCACAAAGAATTATTTACCCAATTCGCATAAATCCCGTGATGGAATTTTGTAGCAAAACCAAGGGGGATTATAATTAGTAAAGATATAATGGTTAGGAATTTAGGTGATTTATACATCCAATTTTGGCTAAAGAACTATTCTTTGAGCAATTTAATTCCTAGGTCTTTTAACTGCTTCTCATCCACTTCTGATGGGGATTCACTCATCAAATCAACAGCTTTCAATGATTTGGGAAATGCAATTACATCGCGAATAGAATCTGCACCTGTCATAAGCATCACTATTCTGTCAATTCCTGGGGCAATGCCGCCGTGAGGAGGAGTCCCATATTGAAATGCTTTCAGGAAAAATCCAAACCGTTTTTCTAAATCCTCACCTTCAATTCCAATTACTTTAAATATCTTTTTTTGAATATCTGTATGATGACATCTTATACTTCCAGAAGAAAGTTCTACTCCATTGCAAACGAGGTCATAAAGTTGACCTATGATTTTTCCATAATTTTCTGGTTCATCCAGATACTTTATATGTTCATCTTTAGGCATTGTGAACATATGATGTGCGGTTTCCCAACAATTTTTTTCCTCATTCCATTCAAATAAAGGAAAATCTGTAACCCACAAGAAATTGAATTTTGATTTGTCAACTCGTCTGGGCGAAGCCATCTTGTCTGGGCGAAGCCCGATGAGATTAAGTTTGCGAGCCAGATAATTTCTAAGCTCCCCTAAAACTTTGCAAACCATCTTTTCCTTGTCAGCTACGAAGAGCAGTAAATCATTTTCTTTAACTTTCATCTTTTCGCAGATTTTCTTCTTTGTATCGTCAGAGAAGAATTTTTCAATATTGGATTGAAGCTTGCCGTCTATAAAACGCATTCTAGCCAGTCCCTTACCACCCAAATGTTTTGCTATTTCCTCCATCTTATCTATTTCTTTGCGTGAGAAATCACCACATCCTTTTGCATTAATTGCTCTAACGCAACCTCCATTATTTACTACATTAGAAAATATTTTAAAATTTGAATCTTTAAGTATTTCGGATAAATCTTTAATTTCCAGACCGAATCGTAAATCCGGTTTGTCCGTTCCATATTTCAGCATAGCTTGTTTATAGTTTATTCTTGGAAAAGGAATTAATAATTCAATATCCAATACCTTTTTAAAAATTTCTTTGAACATCTGCTCAGTAATCTGAAAAATATCTTCCTGGGTTGCAAAACTCATTTCAAGGTCTAATTGAGTAAATTCTGGTTGACGGTCTGCTCGCAGGTCTTCATCACGAAAGCAATGCGCAATCTGAAAGTATCTATCAAAGCCGCTAATCATCAAAAGTTGCTTGTAAATCTGTGGGGATTGTGGAAGTGCGAAAAATTTACTCGGATAAATTCGGCTTGGAACCAAATAGTCACGCGCACCTTCTGGTGTACTTCGCATCAAAAGTGGGGTTTCTATTTCATAAAAATGATGTCTGGCAAGAAAATTTCTCATTGCAAGAATAATTTTATGCCTTAAAATAATCTTCTTTTGAAGTTCTGGTCTGCGCAAATCAAGGTAACGATACTTCAGTCTGAGGTCTTCATCTGGGAGAACATTCTCATTTATCTGGACTGGCAATGGTTGTGAGTCATTAAGAATTTTTAATTTATGTGCAGAGATTTCTAACTCACCTGTTCGTAATTCTGGATTTATCATATCTTTGGGTCTGGGAGCAATCTCGCCTTTAACTGCAATTACAAACTCATTTCGCAATCTATGGGCTTTTGCGTGGAGTTGTGTCCCATTTATAGGATTGAAAACAACCTGTATGATTCCGGAAACATCGCGCAGGTCAATAAAAATCAGATTTCCCATATCACGACGGCGATGCACCCAGCCCATAAGTGTTACTTCTCTGCCAGCATCATTTACATCCAATTCTGTGGCATAATCAGTTCTTTTTGTATCTTCTAATAAATCAAACATTTTATCCATTCTGCTTTTGCCTAAAAGGTTTACCTATTGTATAATTTTTTTTATTCTATTTAGTAATTGTGGAATATGATTAACAATAACATCCCAAACTATCTTATAATCTATTCCAAAATAGCCGTGTATTAGTACATCTCTCATTCCTGCCATTTCTTTCCAATTTACCTCTGGATACTTTTCTTTGAATTCAGATGGAATTTTCTTTGTTGCCTCACCAATAATTTCTATGCTTCTAACAAAAGCTCTTTTGAGAGTTTCATTATGAATAAATTCTTCATAAGATAAGCCCTCTGATCCTTTAATTAAATATTCACATTCATCTCTTATATGTCTAAGATACTCATTATAATTCTTCAATGTATTCAACCTCCTTCAGAATATATGGTTTAATATAAGGACTTAGACTATTGGAAGTAACAAGGTCAACCTTTTTACCAAGCAAATTATTAAGAAATAGATAAAGATTCATTAAATTAGTAAATCTCTCACTTTCTTCAGCAAATTCAACTAATATATCAATATCACTCTCATCTTTTGCCAATCCTGTTAAATAAGAACCAAATAAACCTATCCTTTTAACACCAAATTTTCTTATGATTTCTTTACTCTTTACCAATTTGGTTAAGATTTCACTTTTCTGATAACTCATAATTTTTTGACCTTCTGAATTAAATATGAACCTTCATTTTTTTTAATATATATTTATGCACATCTTTTATTGGAATTTTTTCTTGAGATTTCTTGCTGATATCCTTAATAACTAACTTACCTGATTTAATTTCATCCTCGCCAATTATAATGGCAAATTTGACATCATCCTTATCACAATATTTCAGATTATTTTTTAATGAGGTTTGAGTATCTGCAATAATAACAGATACATTTTTCTGATGAAGTTCTTGCTGCAAATGGATTGATTGTGTAAGAAATCCAGAGTCTAAGGGAATAATAAAAATATCCAGACTATCTTCTTTTGGAATCTGCACCTTTGCTTTATTAAGAGAGAGTATAACTCTTTCCAGACCGCCAGACAGTCCTACTGCAGGTGTTGGCTTCCCGCCAAGATATTCAATCAGGTTATCATACCTTCCACCACCACCTATTTCATCCTGAGCTCCAAGATAGTTAATTTTATATTCAAATGCTGTACGAGTATAGTAATCCAAGCCTCTAACTATATTAGGATTTATTTTATACTTTACATTCATTTCTTTTAGTAAATCAAGTACATTTTTAAAATGTTTAGCACAATCGTGACAAAGGTTATCCATCATTCGTGGAGCGTCTTTTAACAAATTCTGGCAGGATTCATTTTTGCAATCAAAAACACGCAGGGGATTGACCTCCATTCTACGCTGACAATCAGAACAATATAACTCTTTACTTCTTAGTAAAAATTTCTTAAGGATTATATTATATTCTTTCCTGCAAATTGGGCAACCGACACTGTTAATTTCTAATTTTACATTAGGTACTTTTGCATCCTGGTATATTTTCATTCCAAGAGCAATAATCTCAGCATCTGCTATTGGTTGTGGATTTCCAATGTATTCTAAACCGAACTGATAAAACTGTCTATAACGACCTTTCTGAGGTCTTGAGTATCTAAACATAGGTCCTAAATAGAAAATTCTTGATGGATTTTTTTGAGAAGCTCTTAAATTGTGCTCAATGTATGCTCTAACTATTGAAGCTGTTCCTTCGGGACGGAGAGCAAAGGTGCGTCCTTTTTTGTCCTTAAAAACATACATCTCTTTTTCAACTATATCTGTGCTCTCGCCCACGCCTCGCTGGAAAAGTTCCAATCGTTCAAAAATAGGAAATCTTATCTCTTTATAATTGAAAAGTTTTGCATTCTTACGAACAATATCTTCTAAATAATGCCATTTATGAATCTCATCTGGCAAAATATCGTAAGTTCCTCTTGGCGCTTGATAATTCATCTATTCCTCTCCAATTCTAATCTCAATCTATGATTTTGAATTTTATCAAATATAAATGCCATTATGACTATTCCCAAAAAATCTGCTGCAATATCCAGAAAATCTGTTGACCTACCTGGAATAAAAAGTT
>CAYNOU010000082.1:0-8887 GCA_964398885.1 uncultured Candidatus Cloacimonadota bacterium
TTTATTCTCAGTTTATAGGAAGAGATAATGTCTTCACCGAGTTTTTTAATGTCTTCTGATATACGCATTTTTTTACTCCTTTTTTCATTTTTTAATTTGTAGCTCTTATATGAGCCGTATTAATAAATAAATTTTTCCATTTTAATTCTGTCTCTTCTCTTTCCTTTCTAAATTCGTTCAATTTTTCCCTAACTTCATTGGACCTGTTCATTTGTTTTGAATGAATATTTTTTAAAATTGATTTTAGATCCTGAATACGTACAGCTTCACCCTTTCGTAGAAGGTCATAAAGTGATTTTGTCATTTCTTCATATTCTTCATGGAATTTTTTTAGCATAATATTCACTTCCTTTCCTCTTTGTGTTTGTCTTGTTCTTATACTATCTAATAGATTTTGAAAATCCTCTAATCTAACCTTATTTCCATCTGCTAATTGTTTTTTTATGATTTCAGCCATCTCTTTCTGCTCTTCTAGAAAGGTTTTTAATAAATCTCTCATCTCTTCTTCCCTTCTATCTTGCATTAATAGAACATTCTTTATCATATTATCAAAGTCTTTTTTTCTTAAGGTTTCTTCCTTTGCGAGTCTCTCTTTCAAATGATTACTCATATCATTTCTGATATTTTTAAAATTTTCAATAATTTTATGAGTATTATCAATAATCATAGCAACATTAGCAATCCTTGATTCATAAGAGGATACTATTTCTTCTGTAATTCTTTTCATATCATCAGCTATTTGCATTTGAATTCCTTTTTAATTAGAATAAAAGAGATGTCTTGGCGAAACATGCTTTTTCTCGGTTTAACGAGTGAAAGGGTGTCACGGCAAGACCTCATCAAGTTGCCAACCTACTTATTAGGCTGCTGTGGCTGTTAAGCCAATAGCTTCAGCATACTTCAAGTAGGTCTCAACTGATGCAACAACTACTCTTGCCTCAATAGCAAGTATTTCAATACCTACCAATGAGACTCTTACCCAGGCATCAACTACGATACCTTTGTCCAGTATTCGGTCTATAACTTCGACCAAGCTGGAAGATCCGATTGCTTTTTCTACTGCCATTGTTCTATGCTCCTTTCTTTTTTTTAACTCACTATTATGGTGAGTTTATTATAATTTATTGAATATTATCTTTATATTCTAATAATGCTTTATTTACAATATTAACAAGTCTTTTTATATTAAATGGTTTATCCAAAAAAGAATATGTTCCCAACTCTTTTGCTCTGGCTCTGACTTTTTTATTGCCATAAGCTGAAATCATTATTGTTATTAATGAGGGATTGATTTGTTTTGATTCTTCAAAAACTTGCAAACCGTTCTTCTCTCCTAACTTATAGTCTAATATCATAAGATTAAATTTTTCGTCTTTCAGTTTATTAACTGCTGATTCTCCATCATAAGCAATTTTTACGAAATAACCTTCTTCCTTAAGGACATCAGAGACAATTTTACAAAGATCCTTATCATCATCTACAAGTAGAATTTTTATCATACTGAAATATTTAGCAATAATTGTGCTAAATATAGGATTTAATAAAATTTTAAATTTGTAATTAGCTTTAACATGTTATTATGGAGTGAGAAACGAAAGTAAAAAAATTATTTTCTGCAGTTGATGAGTTTAAAAATATTAACTTATATTTGTGACTTTTTTGTCAAATTATGTCAGAATTGTCAGAGTAACAATTGTAAATATCAGCATTAAATTTTTAATTAGTGTCTGTCCGTGAACCCCGTTAGATAGATATTCTATAGCTTGTTTCAAAAACATTATATATAATTATCTAACGGGGTAAAGTATGAAAACTTGAGTCTCTAATCGCTTGTGATAATTCAACTTAACTCAAGACTGGCGTCTTAAGTCAATTTACATCTGGTTACCAAGCTCATCTACTTCTGGTTCCCATCCTGCTTAGTAAACCCATTAACAGCCCTACATTCCCAAGCTGGGAACAGTGAAATAAATAAAAAGATTTCACCCCCAGTTAAATAACATCATTTAACGGGGCAGGCGTCCTAAAGGCTTGGGAATGAGAATATACAGGTGTCTTGGGAACGAGAATACATTTCAAGTCCAGCGTCGGCAGACTGGAGTTCGGCATTATTGACTGGACTTCAGAATGCTGACGGTTGCCATCTCAAGTTTAGAATGCAAGAATCGTCAAGCTCTTTCGTCTCAAGTACACTCTCGCTTCGCTCTTGTGAACTCGAGTCCCAGCAGACTGGACTTCACACCGAATTTATTCGGGGTGGAGTTCAGAACAAGCTGGGGCTTGGGAATGAGAATCTGTTAGTCGTTGCTTTTTTATAGTGAGCTCAGATTTACAATGGTAAGTTAAGTTCCTTCATTTTCCGATAAAGGGTTCTGACATTCATATCTAATATTTTTGCAGCATGCAGCTTATTACCATTTGCTTGTTCAATTGCTTTTGATATTAATTCCTTTTCAGCTTTCTTTATCATATTATCAAATGAGATATTATTTTGATTAGATATTTTAAATTGAGAATATTGATTATTTGTATTATGCAAGTAATTTTTAGATTTTTCATCCAAATAGTCCATAATTAGATTTTCCGGAACAATATAATCAGATTCAGCTAATAAAACAGCCCGATGAATAGTATATTTTAACTCTCTGATATTTCCAGACCAATAGTAATTAAGAAGGAGTTTCAAAGCTTCAGATGAAAAATCTTTAATATCTTTTTTTAGTTCTTTATTTGCTTCATCTAAAAATATTTTAGCTAAAATTGGAATATCATCTTTTCTCTCTTGAAGTGTTGGAAGTAAAATTTTAAATTGATTTAACCTATGAAATAAATCTTCTCTAAATTTCCCTTGATTTACAGCATCAAGGATATCAATATTTGTTGTTGCAATTATTCTTACATCAACACTAATAGATTTTTTCCCTCCGATATGAGTTATATTTTTCTCTTCAATTGCTCGTAGAAGTTTTGCTTGAGCATCAGCAGGCAAATTTGCAATTTCATCTAAAAATAATGTTCCATTATTTGCTAATTCAAATTTTCCTTCTTTTGTTTTATCTGCACCAGTAAATGCTCCCTTATCATATCCAAATAATTCACTTTCAACAAGAGTATCAGGAATTGCACCACAATCTATTGGAATAAGTGGTTTATCTTTTCTATGACTTTTTCTATGTATTAAATTAGCAATAACCTCTTTACCAGTACCACTTTTTCCTTGAATTATTACACTCATATTTGTTGGTGCTATTAGTTCAACTTGTTTTAAGACTTTTTTTATTTGAGTACTTTTTCCCATAAGATTTTCAAAAGTAATTTTTTCACCCAATTGCTGCTTAAGCAGTTTAACTTCTCTTGATAACCGTTGAGTTTGAAGAGCTTTTTCTATAGTAAGAATCAATTCCTCATTATCAAAAGGTTTTGTGAGGTAATCAAATGCACCTAATTTCATTGCTTTTATTGCTCCCTTAATATCACCATAAGCAGTAAGCATAATAACTGAACCATCATATTCAGGGATTGTCTTTTTTAATTTTTCCAAAACCTGCATCCCATTCATATCAGGCAGTCTTATATCTAATAAAACAATATTCGGTGATTTACTTTGAATTTCTTTTATTGCTTTTATTCCATTTCCAACAGCAAAAGATTTATATCCTTCATTATCCAATATGGATTTAAGATTAAATTGCATATCCTTATCATCATCAACTATTAAGATTGTATACATTTCAATAATCCTTATTTTTTGTATGAAAATAGCCACACAGATTACACACCCCGTCTCCCAATAAATCGGGATCCACCCCTCTTCCGCCAGAGGACGGACAGGCAAGAGGGGATTTATTTGATTCCCCTCTAATAAGAGGGGATACGGCTTCAGCCGTGGGGCGTGTTATTTTCATCTTCCTTTGCGTCCCGATTTATCGGGACATGTATGTTTCGTATGAAAATAGCATATAAACAATAAATCTTAAACACCATTATCCCGATAAATCGGGAGTGTTAATATCAGTTTGTAGGAGAGTATTATTAAACAAATAATAAGAAATGATCATAACAGGATTTATTCCCCGCGGACGCGGGGACTGTTTATCTTAATATTAATCATTACTTTATCATCATCAACAATTAAGATTGTATACATTTCAATAATCCTTATTTATCTTAAAGTATAACTTAGTTGCTTTTCTTTTCTTCTTGGTATATAGGAAGTTTTATTGTAAATTTTGTTCCTTTGTTATACTTACTTTCGACCTCAATTTTTCCTTTATGAGATTGTATTAACTTATGAGTAACAGAAAGTCCCAAACCAACCCCATCAGATTTTTTTGTAAAAAATGGATTGAATATTTTACTAATATCTTGTTCAGAGATACCTTTACCAGTATCAGAAATATTAATAACAACATATTCGTATTCTGGATAAGCAGTTATTGATAAACGACCTCCTTTGCTCATTGAATCAATAGAATTAATAATAATATTCAAAAAAACCTGTTCCATTCTTTTTTCATCCATTAAAATTTTTGGTAATACTCTTGAGCATCGTTTATACAAACGAATATTATAATTTAACCGCTTTGCTTTTGTAAGGTCACAAGCTTTATTTAGTGGTTGAACGATATTTCCTTTTTTAAATACTAATTCCCGTGGTCTTGCAAAGTCCAATAAATCTTTTATTATTCTATTTGCTTTATTAGAATTTCTGATAATAATTCTGAGATAGTTTTTTATTTTTCTAGCGAGGTCAAATTTATTTATACAATATTGAGCAGAAGCTGAAATATTAGCAAGAGGATTTCTTATTTCGTGAGCAACACCTGAGGCAAATCCACCAAGAGCAGCCAAAGTTTCTGATTGAATAAGTTCTTTTTGTGTATCTTCTAATTTGGTATATGCATTCTTCAATTCTTCTTCGGAATTTTTCCGCTCTGTGATGTCTCGCAGAACAACCAGTTCTTCTTCTTCTTCTTCTTCTGCAATAATTATTCCTCTCGCGGTTATATTGAATATCCGTTCACCCTTTGAAGTAAGTCTCTGTGCTTCACGGGATGAACCCATTTTTTTTGACTGGTAATGTAGCTCGAAATTCTCCAGCATATCTTCAGTTCCAAATAGCCTGGTCAGTTCGGTGCTGAGTCTTCCATCCTCATCTCCCAATATATTGGTTATTGATGCTCCTATAACTTTTTTTGGTTCCATTTGAAAGGTTTCATAAAAAGTGCGATTAGCACTCTTTATCTTTAAATTCTTATCGATAACAAGCAAAGAATCTGGGACGGTAGCTATTATATTTTCTGTAAATCTCTTCTCTTTTCTTAGTTCATCCTCCGCCTGCTTGCGCTCAGTGATGTCCCGAGCGATGCCAATAACAATAATATTGTTATTTATCTCAACTGGATGTGTAGTTATTTCTACAGGAACTTTAGATCCGTCCTTTCTAATTAAAATAAATTCATCAGGACCGGTAGGTTCACCTTTAGCATTATGCATTAAGTTTTCTTGTGATTTTTGTTTATATTCTGAAGGGAGTATTTTCAATTCTATAAAATTCTTTCCAATTAATTCTTTCCTTTTGTAACCTATTATCTTTTCTACTGATTTATTACCATCAATAAAATTCCCTTTTAAATCATTTAAATAAATCCCATCTGGAGCAAATTCAAATATTGTTTTTAGCTTTGTTTCACTTTCTATTAATTTTTTCTCCATTTTGAATTTATAAAGAGCAATCTCTATTGCAATATTTAATTCTTTTTCACCAAAAGGTTTAAGTAAATATCCATAAGGTTCAGTAATCTTTGCTTTTTGTAGAGTATTTTCATCAGAATAAGCAGTAATATAAATCACGGGAATATTGAAACGATTTTTGATTTCATGAGCTACATCAATACCATTAATCTCCCCTTTCAAAACAATATCAACTAATACTAAATCTGGTTGTATTTTCTCAACTTTATATAGTGCTTTTTCACCAGAATGAGCAACAAAAGAATTTTTAAAACCCAAATTATTCAACATATTTTGAAGATCACTTGCAAATATACCTTCATCCTCTACAATTAAGATTTTATGTTTTGCCATATTTTCCTACATCTTCTTTTATAAATTATATGATATACTTTGATTAATTTAAGTTTTTAAATGTCAAGATTTATTACAAGATACCTTGCGAGGTAAACCCCGTTAAATAATTCACATTGTTATATCATTTTTATCCACTTTGGTTTGTTATATTTAACGGGGTAAACCGCAAATAATTAGTCTCGGCCAGTCTTGGCTAGGCCAAGCCTAGACAGGCGCCCAGACGGACAAATATCAATCCCCAATTAAGCCCGTTCCTGCCCCCGATTGAATCGGGGTGCTCAGGAATCGGGGATAATATTTCATGTGTTAGGATTTTACCGTTTTATCTTTTATATTTTCCCATCAATTGTCCTTGCGCTGTAATATGACCTTCCATAGTCTTAAGAACTTTTTTCTTTGAAGCACCTGGCTTTAAATTAAGCATTGTATCAAGGGCATATATCTTAAAGTAGTAGCGATGTGTTCCGTAGGGAGGACAGGGTGGTTGATATCCAATTCTATGTCCACTATTTACACCTTGTTTTCCAGTAATATTCAATCCTTCAATATCTTCTAATAAATCAACAGGTGGTATGTCCTCAGGCAATTCGCTGATATTTGGAGACATATCATAAACAACCCAGTGTACCCATGTTCCTGCTGGGGCATCCGGGTCATCACTTATTAATACAAGACTCTTTGCATCTTCTGGAATATTTTCCCATTTTAAGGCTGGTGAGACACCTTCTCCATCGCAGCTATATTTCTTTGGAATCATCTCACCTTCTGCAAATGCAGGGCTTGTTATTTTTATTGCCATCTTCGTGCCTCCTTCTTTTTTTTCGGCAGTAATTGCACTTTCTTGGTTTCTTTTTTCAATAGTAGTTGTTCCTTCTTGGGGCTTTTTTGTTTTGCATGAGGAAAATGCTAATATTAGAGATATACAAAGCAAAAAAGCTAATATCTGTCTAATTTTTTGATTATAACTTAACATATTATTCTCCTTTTAAATTTTTCCTCATTGCTGAAAGTTCTTTCTCCCGATATATTCCCGATATATCGGGATTTCAGCACTCCATATTTAATAATTTGGTGGAGAAGAAGGGGTTTGAACCCTCGACCTCAGCATTGCGAACGCTGCGCTCTCCCAGCTGAGCTACTTCCCCACATTATTTCTTTATTCTAATTTTAGAATTTGTTTAATTCCTATTGATTTTTTTTCGTCAATAATTTTTATGAAATAAATACCATTCTGTACTTTGTGCCCCAAATCATCTTTCCCATCCCATTCAACTTCGTTAATTTGAAATTTGAAATTTGCAATTTGTAATTTTTTCACGAGCTGTCCTTTAATATTATAAATATTGATTTTTGAAATTTTTGTCAAATTATAATTATCATAGTAAAGTTCAATTTTAATATGATTACGAAAAGGGTTTGGAAAAACCTTTAAAGAAAATTCAGAATTTGGATCGCACCTTTCATCAATCGTGTATAGTGTATCCAAACTGACAAAATCCGCAAATACAGGGAGATGGTCAGATGCATAGTAAAGAGCATCCGCAACACTATCTGGAACAGCAGTATTAGTGCCATTATTCACAGATTGATTAAAATGATTGCCGTCATTTCCAAAATATGTGAGGCTGCTATCTATATATTCAATTCCGCTGCCATTATTAATTTCATAAGAAGTAAAGATAAAATCAAATCTGTCATCTAATCCGCCGCCAACTCCACCTCCAAATTGATTTACTCTTGTTGACTGGGAGTGAACTTCTCTGAAAATGTAATTTTCATGCCAGTTTCCAACCTGGTCAGATAAGTCCTGACCTCTTCCTATACTGTTGCCTTCATCTGCAATTATCTTTTGATATGCTGGTTCAGAACTTGTATAAAAATTCATATCTCCGACAATTATGAATTCTGTTCCTTGTTCTAAATTGTTAAGATGGTTTCTTAAGCATGTAATCTCTACCAGCCGTTTTTGTTCATTTTGTGTACCTTCTGAAGATTTTAGATGACAACTATAAAATCTAATTGGATTGCCATCAATTACCATTACATATTCAGCAATATCGCGTCTCGGAGTTTCTATAATATCTTGAGAAGTAAGACTTGCTTTTGAAATTTTATAAAAAAGCATATTAGCTGTATAAAATGTATCAGTGAGAGTAAACTCAGCCCGAGCATATTGTATGCCATTAGCATTTAGAGTTGCAAGAAGCATATCTGCTCCATTTTCATTTTCAATTTCTTGTGTAATTAGAATATCAGGTTCAGATGCTTCAAAAACAGTTTGGAAATAAGATAGACGACCAGTTCCGTTCTCACTTGGAAATTTTAAAGTATTATATGTCATAACTTGGAAATTTGTGTCTGAAAATAGGTTTGATATTAATAGTAAAATTAGAAATAAAATAAATTTTAGTTTTTTCATTTTATACTTTCAAATTTTTGATTTTCTAAATAAATTATTTTAATGTAAATTTTTAAAAATTGATTTTCAATGGTCAATGTTTTAAGTGTTTTGGATTTTAAATATTTTGTTTATACAAAAAGGGGTTGAAAATAAGTCAAAGGACTGGCAAGTTTTCAACTACTATAATTCATTGAAGGTGAGGGATTAACCTTCACCTACCCATTCTTTACTCTCTATCTCATCAAAATTTATCCTACGTCCCGATCCGTTCAGGCTTCCCGATGAAATCGGGGAGACTAATACATCGGGATTAACGAAGGAGGATTAACTTCTTTATCTCTCCCCTGCTGGTTCAGATTTGTAATCTGAACCTCAACGTTTTAAATTCAAGGTTCA
>CAYNOU010000083.1:0-8629 GCA_964398885.1 uncultured Candidatus Cloacimonadota bacterium
CTGGATTCCCGTTTACACGGGAATGACAAGTTAGGTGAATTTTCCATATTTTGCAGAATTCATTAGTCTTCCTTCTTTGCTTTTAAACCACTTTCAGTCGGCGCGCAACCAGGGATACGCAGGACGAAAGTGGCAAATTTCCTAAGTCTCTCATCATTTAGATCTACAGTATATTGGTCTGGGTTTTTTCTGGCCATTTCGTAGGTTATGAATTTATCACTGAGGATGTATCCAGCGTTTGCTTTAATATTTCCGTTGTGCATGGTGGCTATTTTCCTGACCAGATATAGACCGAGACCAGTTCCACCAATGCCAAGCGAGTCAAATCGTGTGAATTCATCAAAGATCGCCTCGAACTTATCCGCAGGAATACCGATTCCCTCGTTTGTTATAGTAAATTCGAAGCCCTTGTGCCATTTTCTTAGTGATGAGCGAATAGTTGTATTTATACTGCCGTATTTTATCGCATTGTTGATTAGGTTTTTTATCGCAATGTGTATGAGTGATTTGTCGCATACTACTTCAATCTCGCTGCAATGCTCACAGATGAATTCCATGCCTTTCATCTTCAGGGCAGGCATTAAGCGTTTGACAATTTTACTGATAATATCCTTATCAAGGTTTAGCTTAGTGGGATTGAAGCTAAGTTGCCCATCCTTGACCTTTGTAGAGGCGAGGTAGTTTCTGACCATATCCTGCATGAGATTCAGGCTGGTGAGCGCTCCCAACATCATTCTTTTTTGCTTGTCTTTATCAAGTCTTTTCGCAACCTCTGTATCTGCGAGGGCACTTATGTTCATAACGACCGTTCCCAGGGTATTGCTAAGTTCATGACTTACGAAACTGACCACCCATTTCAGATGGCGATTCAATCTTTCGCATTCAGCACACACTTCTTCTATATTAATAGTGCTCGCTAAATCCTTTTCTTTCTCTTTCATGGCCCTACACCTTTCTTCGTGGGTCTCGAATAACCTGGGTTTACCGTATCTCCTTTCTTCTCTTTCTCGCGCCAACTCGGAGTCTTAACAACCATATGGTCGCCAACAAAATAAAGATTCTCTTCAGGTTTTTCCTTCTCAATATCAATAATTTTTACAGCATCGTTCTCAGCAGTTTTTACGCAAAGCGGAACATAATTTGGATTTTCATCCAATTGACTTAGGCAATAATCACATTTTGATGTAATATAGTTAATAACCTCGGGAAAGATAGTCCCAAAAGGGCAAGCTAAAATACAACTCTTGCATCCCACACATCGCATATTATATCTTTTTATTAGATTTGTTTCAGTTCGCTCCAGAGCCTCTTTGGGGCAGGCATCAACGCAGAATGCTTCTTTGCACTGACGGCAGAAAACCCCAAATTCAGCAATTTCAAGTAAAGAAAAAATCCCTCTATTTGTCCCTTCGTGATATAAATATTCACAATCTATATCATCAATATTATCTTTTTTTATAAGTTTTGTTATATCAACTAATAATTTTTTCATGGTACTATTTATCCTTAAAATTTATAGCCTATTCCCAAATTTTCTCTTCATTCTTCCTCAAACCATATTTTAAAAAGAGTCCTAATTCAGAAACGGACGAGCAATTCGTTTCTATGTAACCTTAAGCACATTACGAATTATATCTCTTCTTGAAACGATACCTATTACTTTCCCGTCCTTAACTATTGGAACCCTTCTGAATTGATATTTAGAAATAGCAACAGCAATTTTTTCTATTCTTGTTTCAGGTGTAAAATGAATAACATTCTTTGACATAGCTTTCTTAACTTTTGTATTACGAAGGTAACCACTGAAGGCAAAATTTAGAATATCCTTTTCAGAAATAATACCTATCATTTTACCACTGTCGTCTACAACAGGCATACCACTGATTTTATTTTTCACTAATTTTTTAATTGCTTTATCTAAAGTTACCTCAGGTTCAATAGTTATTACATCTTTTGTCATGATATCTTTTGCTTTTAATGATTTTGGCATGATAACACCTTTTGATATTATTTTTTGTTGCTTTTTAAAAATTTATCAATACCTTGTGCGGCAATTTTTGCATCTGCAATTGCTGTAACCGCATCTAAATTTATATTAACTATATCACCGCCAGCGAAAACCTTTGGAATTGAAGTCATACCGTTTTCATCAACTTTTACTTTCTTTCTTTCAGTGAATTTAAGTTTATCAGAAAGTTCATCGGGGAGAAATGAAAAATCCGCCCTTTGCCCAATAGCCTCAATTATCATATCACCTTTAAAAAACTTTGTTTTATCTTCATAAAAAGTAGGAGCAAATCTTCCTTTCTCATCAAATACTGATTTCACTTTCTTACATAGAAGGCCTTTAATATTTCCATTTTCGTCCAGAACAACCTCCTTTGGTCCCCAGGCTGGGTTAAATTGTACACCTTCTTCTTTTGCCTCTTCTACCTCTTCCTCTGTGGCTGGTAATTCATCCCAATCTTCTAATGAAACTGTTTTGGTTATTACTTTTTCATCCGGATATTGCATATACTGAAGTCTAATTGTTTCTCTTGCAACATCCATTGCTACATTTCCACCACCAATGACAATGACTTCTTTTCCTACTTTTCTTTGCTTTCCTATCTTATTATCTTTCAGAAAGTCAAGAGCAAGTATACATTTTTCAGAATTTTTCACTCTTGTGGAAAAACTAACTGTAGTTCCTATTCCCATAAAAACAGCATCATAATCATTCAAGAGTTTTTCAAATTCAATATCTCTTCCTACTTTGGTATTGAATTTGAATTCAACTCCAAGAGATTCTATATAATTAACATCTTTATCAATCGCTTCAAGAGGCAATCTGTAAGTTGGGGGACCTGTTCTAATAGCTCCACCACCACCAGGAAGTTCATCATAAACAACAATTTCATGACCTTGAAGTCGTAGAAAATATGCCAATGACAATCCACTTGGACCGGCACCAATGATACCAACTTTCTTTCCTGTAGGCTCACCTGGATGTATCTCAAGTTCTTCTTTAAAATTCTTAATCTGATCAGCTGCATACCGTTTGAGCCATCTAATAGCAAGAGCATCTCCTCTTATTCGTAGTGAGCAGGCATCTTCACAATGTTTCATACATATTCTTCCGCAGATTGAAGGAATTGGATTATCCTCATATATTTTTTCAAGTGCTTCTTTAGGTTCATCTCTGTAAATCGCATCAATATATTCTGATATTTTAAGATGTGCAGGACATGCATCTTCACAAAGTTTACATTCAAGACAGCGTCCGGCTTCTTGTTTAGCTTCATCTTTATTATAACCAATTACTTGTTCGATGAAGGAGAGTTTTCTCTTTTCTGGAGGAACTTGAGGCATCGTAACCCTATCAGGTTCAAAAAGTGCATACTCAAGTTCAGGTGAAAATCCTTGATAATCTTGTTTTCTGTGCGATAAACTGGCTTTTAATACTGAATATTCCTCCGCGGGCATAAAAGTTGCCTTGTCCAGTTTCTCATCTTTGGGAATAAATTTAAAGGTATTTATGTCAAAATGTATGTGGAAATAATCTCTGGTAAGGGTTAGAGAACCCGGAGGACAAATATCAACGCATAAACCACAGAAACAACATCTGCCATAGTCTACTTGTGGACGTTCATCTTTTATTCCTTCCTCCTGTTTTGCTTCCAGTTCAGGTATCTTCACCATTTCAATTGCTTCATTCGGGCATATATCAGCACAATTCCCACAGCCTGTACATTTATCCCAGTCATTGAGATGAAATCCTCTATACCTTGCTGCTGGTTCTTTAAGCTCAAAAGGATACCTTAATGTTTTTGGTTTTTTAAAAAGATATTTTATAGCTTTAAACGGATTTAAAAAACTTGTCGTACTCATATTTTATCCCATACTTACTTTATCGGTCTATTTCCGGAGCTACTACATATAAACTAATCATTATATTGCCGACATCAGCAATACTTTCACCCTCCAAAGCTTTTTCTAAAATAGTCAGTCCATGAGAATAAGAAGGTGTTCTAAAATGTGCCCGATACGGCTTATCTCCACCATCACTTACTAGATAAAGTCCTAATTCTCCTCGTGAAGATTCACATCTTACATAAGCTTCTCCTTCTGGTACTCTCCACTTGAACGGATTGGGAGTTTTAGTGTAAACATCACCTTTTTTCGGCATTTTATCAAGTAATTTAAATATCATATGAACGCTTTCTATCATCTCATCACGGATTACCAGAAGTCGCGAATAGGCATCACCATCTTCTCTTGTAGGAACCTCCCAATCTACTTTATCATACACTGCATAAGGCTCAATCTTTCTTATATCATATTTCATCCCAGTCGCTCTTATAACCTGTCCTACTGCTCCCATCTCTTTTGCTTCTTCACGGGTTATTTTGCCAATATTTTTGGCTCTTTTTTCAAAGAGACGATTTTCAAAGAATATAGCATTATAATCAGGTACTTTGCTGCCTATAGTATGTAGAGTTTTAACAATTTTATCTTCAAAGCCTTCAGGGAAATCACGTCTTACACCACCAGGCCGAATATAAATATGATAGACCCTGGCTCCAGTAAGTTCTTCAAACAAATCTAATACAAGGTCCCTGTGATACATTGCCCAATTTGCAACTGTATCGAAACCGAGCATATTAGAATAAGCCCATAATCCAAATAAATGAGAACCTACCCGAGCAAGTTCACAATATATGCTTCTTATAAATTTTCCTCTCTCGGGGACTTCAATTCCAGCTAATTTTTCAACTGCCATAGAATAAATTAATTCCATATGATCAGGTTCTACAACATTTATTCTACAAACCAAAGGGAAGTTCTGCATCCAGGTTCTGTATTCCATAAGCTTTTCAAATCCACGATGTAAGTATCCTGGATTAGCAGTAGCATTAATAATACGGTCACCTTCAACCTTCAGTGTAATACTGAAATTTCCAACCATTCCAAGATGCTGGGGACCAAAATAGAGTTCAAGTTCTCTCATTTTTTCTCATCCTTATCTGTAATTTAAACCACTGAATACACCAAGAAAATTTCATAACCACTGAAATCACTGAATACACAGAAAAATAATCTTTTAATTTAAAATTATTCAACGATTTCTTTGATCTCATTGGTTTATACTTTACTATACATGAAAAACTACAATATAATTCTTTTTATCTCTATCTTCGTTTTAGCAAAATTTAGCAAAAGTCCAATCCTTTTACCTGTAGCTTTAAGATAAGACAAAACCTGTGCCTGGTGAACTTCATTGAACTCCTTTACTGTTTTATTCTCAACTATTACAGCACCTTCCACGAGTAAATCTAATCTATGCTCTCCTACATTATTCCCTTTATAGATTATTGGAACCAGTACCTGAGCATCAACTTTCAAGCCGTCTTGCCTCATCTCACAAATCAGAGCCCTTTCATATATACTTTCCATAAAGCCTGGACCTAACACCTTGTGAACCTCAATAGCACATTTAATTATTCTGTTTGTTATTTCAGAATGAGGATATTTCTTCTCTGTGTATTCAGTGTTCTCAGTGGTTTTCATTTTTTTCTCTCTTCAATGGTAGGAATCTTATCAAAGACCTCTTTTACATATTTTCTTGTATCAAAATCTTTTCTGAAAGGAGCTATTTCATAGTCCCTTTCCAGTAAAAGTGGCGTTAATCTCGGATGTCCTTCAAAATTTATCCCAAAAAGTTCATGCAGCTCACGTTCGTATGGTTCAGCATTTTCAAAAATATTTATTACTGTTATAAATTCTGATCGCTCTCTGGCAATTCTCGTTTTGACTAAAATAGTTTTCTTTTCTTTCTCATTATATTCCTGGTCATTCTCCATATAGGCAGAAAGAATATAAATAAGTTCAAATTCATTCTCTTCTATCCAGTCAACACAGGACAAAAGAGCGAAATGTTCATAGCCTAGATTCTTAAGAAAACTTAAAATGGAAACAACTCCATCTTTTTTAATATTTACAGTTATTCTATTATCGTCAGTAATATTTATTTTAATGTCACTGAATGAGGATTCAAGTTTTTTCTTAAGTTCTTTCATTTCTTATCTTCCTCTGAAAATAATGGTGGCCAGTCTAATTTACCGAACAGTTGTTCCTGGTTCGCCCGGTAACATTTATAGTTTTCCCGATATTTTTTATAACCGTTTGCCATTTCTTTATCTATCAATGTCCAGAGATGAGTTACAGCAATAAAGATAGCTTCGGGTCTTGGCATACATCCTGCTATCCAGCCATCTATTGGAATATATTTATCAAGTTTCTTAATTGTATTATATGAATCCCAGTACATTCCTCCATTTATAGGACAGGAACCAAAACCTACGGTAAATTTTGGATCTGGCATCTGCTCATAAGTCCGTATAATTGGTTTCAAGGTCTTTACGGAAACATATCCTGTAATAAGGAAAAGGTTTGCCTGCCTTGGTGTAGCAACAGGAATCACTCCGAATCTTTCTGCATCCCAGCGAGTAGTAATAGTAGGCGGTATCTCAATAATTCCACACCCAGTACAAAAATATACAACATAAAGCGAATACTTATGCCCCATTTTTGCTGGAGATTTAAACCATTTTTTAAGTTGATTCCTATCCATATACTATCCTGTTAAAATTAATTTGCGATTGAAACTATTATCAGTCCAATAAATGCCATTAATGTAGGCCATTTCCATAAATATTTAATCGCCTGCTCAATCCTAAAACGAGGGAACACAGCATTTATAAAAAGCTCAACAATAAACACTATTAACATTTTGATAAAGAAAATGATTATACCAAAAATTACACCCCATACTGTATTTGTGATGGGTTCTAAAATTCCAAACAAACTCCATCCTCCGAGAAATAGATTTACAAAAAGAGAAATGCCAATAAATTCGTGTAAAGCATGTTGTATAGTAGAAAAAGCTAAAAATTTACCGCCAAATTCGGCATTTGGTCCTGAAGAAATTTCCTGAGCTGCACCAGCAATTTCAAAAGGTCTAATACCTAATATAGCTGGAAGTATCAGAAAGTAAGCAATCCCGGATAATAACAAAGGTAAAGAGCCAAAAGACCATCCTGTATTTGATTGTATTTTCACTATTTCAACTAATGAAATAGTATTATAATATGTCATAACTGCAAGAAGAATAAGTAATAACGGAACCTCATAACCAAGAGCCAGAAGAAATTTTCTTGATATTCCAATACTGGAATTAGGATTTGCTGCTTCACCACTGCTTAACGCAATACCTAAAGGAGCTAATAGCATAAGATACAATATTACCAATAAACCTCCGGAACTTAATGGACACATTTGTCCTAATGGAAGAAATAAAATAACAACAAAAGACCCTGCTAATGAAAGAATTAATCCAAGATCGAATATTGTTCCGTGGCTTATACTTCTCTGGCTGAACAACTTAATTATATCTATAATCGGTTGGGTAATAGGAGGTCCATAACGCCAATGAATTCTTGCCATTATCTTTCTTGCTAAACCTAAAAAGAATATCCCAATAACCAAAGCTATAAGTGGTGATATAATAATTTCAATAACTTTCATAGTTAAACTCCAAATTACAAACACTAAATCCTAAACAATTTCTAAATTCAAAACCCAAATGTTCAAAACCTACTAAATTCATTTTGCCTTTTCAACTATTGGGTGAGTATTTCCACTGTATTGTTTTGAATTTTGAACATTTGATATTGGAATTTGTTTAGAGTTTAGGATTTCGGATTTAGAATTTTTCACTACCATATTTTCCATCTCAGCTGAATGAAAATCAGAAATGCCATAAATATAACAATATACATTACATAACTACCAACATATCCGGTATAAATCCGCCGCACAGTGCTGCAAAGGCTCTGAGTCCACCTTGCTATTTTCATGTAAAATGCATCAACAAAATCTTTGAGATATGGAGCAATCATACGTTGTAAAGGATTATAATAATCAACTGTATAATGATATTTACCTTTTGGAATTGCTGCTCCAGCAGCATAATTATCATATTGATCAACTTTTGGTGCTTTAAGCGCTGCTTTATAGATAATCCAGATAATTATTCCCACAATTAGTATTACAGCAAAAATGTTTATAGTATTCAATGTACCGGAATCCGAGGCAATCCCCCACAATGTGACATTCAGGGATTCGAAACCTAAAGAAGTAACGATAGCATTAATTACTTTTAGAGGAATACCTGGAAGTATACCAAATAGTAGAACTAATATTGTTAATATAATTATCGGTAATTGCATTGTAAAAGGAACTTCTTTAATATCTCTATATTTTTCAGGTAACTGTCCTAGAAATATATTATGAATAAATTTGTAGCCATACAAAATTGTAGCCCATGTTCCCAAAAATGCGGCAAAAGCTAAAAACGGGTGGTTTTCAAGTATTAATGTTTTATAGATCATCCACTTAGAAACAAAACCATTAGTCAATGGCACACCAATTGAACCAAAGATTCCTACCAGTGCGCCCATAAAAGTTATTGGCATCTTTTTGATCAAGCCACCCAAAGAATCTAAATTACGTTCACCCTTAGTTCTATACTGGATAGCTCCAACGCTCATAAAAAGGAGTACAATATAAATTGCGTGATTTAAAGTAT
>CAYNOU010000084.1:0-8587 GCA_964398885.1 uncultured Candidatus Cloacimonadota bacterium
TTGAATCTTGATTATCAATTTCATAAGATTGTAAACCATTACAAAAACAACCATTAAAAGAGTGTTGCGTAAAACTAATTCCATAATCATTACTACTCATTCCAGCACCTTTAAAGATTTCACCTTCATTTCTTCCACTATTAAATACATACGAACCTTCTGATGTTCTAAAAACCCAGCTACCATATTGCCCATAATTATTAGAATAATACAAACAATTTGGCATTCTACCACGATATAAACTACCTGGCGTTAAATCTGCACAAATACTCTCCACTTCACTAATGCTATCCACACAAACAGCGGTTTCACCAAAATCAGTTGAATAGTAAATGGCATTAAATGTTGTGGCTGTGGGACCAATAAAATATATCTCACCAATATCAGGTCCTCTTGTTATTGCCCAGTCTCCAAAGGCAATGGTGGTTATAAATAATCCAATTAATAAAAGCAAAATAATCTTTCTCCACGATACCTGCCCGCCACTTTGTCTGTCCGCCGAACAAGTTCTATGGAAGGCGGGCTTTGGTAGGCGGGAACAGGGATTAAAACTTCGTTTCATCATCTTATTATCCTTTTTTGTTTACAATTTAAAATTAATCTTTATTTGAATGTCAAATATAATTTCTTTCATCACAATTTATCTAACAAATTCACATCCCGGTATAGCAGTTAAATAGGTAACCATTGGCACTTCCGGGAAACCGACCGAATCCATCTTCGTATGTTCGGGAATATAAACCCGATTATAATTATCTACATTTTTACTGTCCATTCCTGGAATATCAACCTCAAATTCTACTGATGAACTATTTGATTGAAATATTTCATAATTAGGTAATGTTTCACCTTTACCATTGAAACTTATCCATTCTTCTGCAAATAAACCGACACTTATAAATAGTAAAATCAAGGTAATCAGAATCGTTTTTTTCATTTAATTTTCCTCCATTATTTGTGTTATTTTATAATGATTATCTTTTTTACAGGTGAATTTTTTAAATTTAATCTATAAAAATAAATACCGGAAGATAAATTTTTGGAATACCAATCAACTGAGTTGGACTCTGAATCTACAGAAATTGTTTCAATTAGTTTACCTTTGATGTTATAAATCTCAATTTCAGCTTCTCGAATATTTTGAGGTAAGTTATAACTGATTTTTGTAGATATCTTAAAAGGATTTGGTTTATTGTTCAATATTATTCCAGAATGATTTGTTTCTTCATCGACAGCATTTGGATTAGTAACATGGATATAATTCTCTCTTAAAAATTCATTTGACTCATCACTATCATAGATTGTTAACTTCACAGAATAATATCCCGTATCCTCGTAGGTATATTCAGGTTCTTCTTCATAAGAATCTATCACTCCATCATTATTAAAATCCCATTCATAACTCTGAATATCTCCGATTGAATAATTACAAAATTGAACTTCAAGTGGTAATGTCCCTTCAGTAGTAGTTGTTGAAAAATTTGATAATAATGGTTCTTCTCCTTTTGAAAAAGGATGAAAAACATCAAAAGTAACACCATAATCTATACTATGAAAGATGTATGTATGCTTATTTTCTCCCATCATGTTAATAAATGTTAACATCATATAATATTCACCTTCCTGTCTTCCACCAACTGAACCAAATCTATAAAACTCGCAAAAATTAAATTCATTTTTCTTCAACCAAGTATAACAATAATCAGTAGAATAGAAAAGATTAAAATAAGAATCTATTATGAAATTTTCACCTTCTAAAACACCTCTGCTAATATTAAAACCATTTTGTTGATCATAGTTTAGTACTTTATGTATTTGGAGATTTTCAAAATTATCGTAAGTTATCAAAAGATATATTGAATCCGGAATGCTATATATAGTAACAGTAACATAACCAACACTGTCCTGATTGTCAATTTCAACTCCTTTTCTACTTCCAAAGAAACCATTAGCAGTATGGGTAATAAAATTTACTCCATAATCCTCACTGTGTTTAGAGAAGCTGTCATATATTTCACCTTCATTTCTACCACTATTACTTCCAATATGCATACCACTATTTCTAAATACCCAACTTCCTTGTTGTCCATAATTATTAGAGTAATATAAGTTCTCAGGCATTGCAAAATAGTATAATACTCCAGGTGTTTTATCTGCACAAATACTCATTGCATTAGCTGTACTATCCACACAAACAGCAGTTTCTCCAAAATCAGTAGAGCGGTAAATACCTTCTCCTGTTGCAGTAGGTCCTATAAAGTATATTGCTCCTATGTCCGGTCCTCTTGTAATGCAGTAATCTGCAAAGGCATTAATGCTTATAAAAAGCACTGCTAATAATATTAAACTAATCTTTCTCATTTTATTTTCCTCCTTGGATTTTAACTGATTTTATTTTTTATTTTAACAGAAGCAATTTTTTAGTTCTTACTATCTTATTGTTAATATTTAATTTGCATAAGTAAATTCCTGAAGATACAGGAATATTATTCTTATCACAACCATTCCATACTACATTATTAACAAAGTTATTTTCTGAACTCAAATCCCAACCTCTTATCAATTCTCCCTTTATATTATATATGGAAATATTTATTTTCTGTTGTTTTGAATTTGGTATTCTGTACTTTATAACTGTTTCTGTTTTAAATGAATTAGGATAATTATTTAATTTTATATCTGAAGTATTTTTAATATTATAATCTTCACAATCTTGCCCGCTTGTAATATGTATATAATCCTCTCTTAAAAACTCATCACTCTCATCTCCATTATAGATAGTTAATTTAACAGAATAATAACCAGTATCCTGGTATGTATATTCTGGTTCTTCTTCATAAGAATCTATATTGCCATCATTATCAAAATCCCACTCATAACTTTGAATATCACCTACTGAATAATTACAAAACTGTATTGTTAATGGGGAACTTCCTTCTGTAATACCAGAAGAAAAATTTGTAACTAACGGTTCCTCTCCTTTAGAAAAAGGATGAAAAACAGTAAAGGTTTTTCCATAATCTGTAGAATGAAAAATATAGATATGCTCTATAGTAAGCATATTAGCTTCATAATATCCATATATATAAACTTCGCCTTCCTGCCTACCACCTACCATATCTTTATAGTCTAATCCATAATTTAATACATTATGTAATTCCCAATTTTCTCCATAATCAGAACTATACTTAAGTTTTTTTGGGGCATCAGCAAAGTTATATAATTCGCCATTTTCTGTTCCTCTGCTTAAATCTCTTATAGGATTTTCATTTACATTATAAACATTCTGTATTTGTAAACTATCAAAATTATTATAAGATATACATAAATAGACAGAGTCAGTAACAGAGGTTCTATGAATTATTGCATAACAAACACCATTATTATTGTCAATTTCTGAATTTAATAAATTTCCAAAGAAGCCCTGACAAGAATGATTTATAAAATCTATTCCATAATTTTCACTATGTTTCATAATGCTACTATATATATAACATTCCGTAACACCACTATTAATCAGGTATGAAATATCAGCGCTTCTAAATATCCAATTTCCCTGTTGTCCATAACTGTATGAGATATATAAATTTTCAGGCATTGTATAACCATATAGAACACCTGGAGTTAAATCTGCACATATACATAGAAAATATAAATTTGTATGTAAAGTGCTATCCACACAAACTGCAGTTTCTCCAAAGTCTGTGGAATGGTAAATACCTTCTCCGGTAGCGGTGGGACCTATAAAATATATTTCTCCAATATCAGGTCCTCTGGTAATGCGGTAGTCGGCAAAAGTAATGGTATTTATAAATAATCCAATTAATAAAAGTAAAATAATCTTTCTCCCCGATACCTGCCCGCCGCTTTGCCTGTCCACCGAACAAGTTCTTTGGAAGGCGGGCTTTGGTAGGCGGGAATCGGGATTAAAACTTCGTTTAAACATCTTATTATCCTTTTTTGTTTACAATTTAAAATTAACCTTCATTTGAATGTCAAATAAAATTTTATTCATCCCAATTATCAAACGCTTTCACATTCTGGAATAGCAACTAAATAGGAAATAACTGGTACCTCAGGGAAGCCTGTTGAATCCATCTTAGTATGTTCGGGAATATAAACCCGGTTATAGTTATCAATATTTTTGAACCTTGTTATTTATTCGTAATTTGTGCATTCTGGAATTTAATTGATGGAAACCCATCTGCATATTTGGGAGATATTTCTGAAGTAGACATAAAGAGTCGAAAAAAACACTTATTGATTATTACTGAAAATTCCGATAAACAAGGAATTGCTATAAATAAAATTATTTCGGCAATAAAGGAACTTGATAGGAAGGTAAATTCCGGTGAGTTTCATTATACGATATTAGAGCGTGATAAAGCACATTGCAATTCCTGTGAGTTTAGAAGGATTTGCAGGTATGATGAAGAGAAGGTAGGATTATTGAAAAATATGAAAGTATAAATTACAAATAAAATATTCACAATTTTTATAGATTATTTAATATAGAATAGCACTACTATTTATCTTTCACCTTAATTGGCTACAAAAATTTTTAAAATTTTTTTAATTTTTTTCACAAATTTCTTGACACCTCATATTACCTGATTTTTTAAACATTTGATTCAATTAACTTTTTAATTTCATACATTCAATAAAAAATTTCCGTAGGAGAATTATATCAAAAATTTACAAATTTTAAAATAATTCATTTAATAAAATTTATTATTATGAATAACGACCAAAAACCATATCAAATATTACTCCATTTAGGTTCTATTATTAACAAACAACTACCCGAAAAACACAACTATCAGGAATCAAAGAAAAATCATACATTAGATTTTAATTCAGAAAAATACAAAAGATTAATAACAAGATTTAATAATCTCAAACAATTTAAAAATCTTCAACTAACAAATGAAGATACTTTGATTATCGCTTTTGCCTGGTATAAATATATAGTTGATAGAGAGTTTCAAATTGACCCTCTTAAACTTTTGGAAGCAATATATCCAAATCCTTCTGAAAGAATAAAACAGCTGGATCGTATAATTAAACTTTTAAAACATAATATATTATATACAAAGAAAAAGGAAGTTAAATTCCAAAGAAAGAGGAAAAGTGATGGTGCATCCCATATAAACTTTCAAAAGTTTTATTTACTCGAAAATGATGTATCTATTCATTACTCATTTTCCAGACAGATATTAGGAGAAAATATTGAAGTAAATAATGATATAGATAAACCTTATCAATCAAATAAAGAATTTCTTTCAGATTGGTTTACCTATATTGATAAACTCTATAGATTCAGTTTATGGGACTTTTCAATAAGAAAAACAAATTCTGCTCTTGATGAAATGCCGGCAAATGAAATGTTAGAAGCAATACAATGGAAAGAACGGATAGAACAAAGGCTAAATAGGACTAATATAACATTCCCGTTAATGGATATAGTATCTGAATATAAATTAGATGAAAATGAATCAATTATACTTATGTTTCTTGTTAAAGAAGATATGGAAGGAAATGATGGTGCAGATGTTGATGATGTTCTAAAACTCATAAGCTGTGACCAACAGGAGATGTATCGCAATAGAGAATATGTTTCAATTGACTCAAAACTTGTAAAAAATTGTATTATTGAGATTTCGGAAAATGTTTTTTTCAGAACCAAAAGCAGTGATATACGAATTTCTTCAGACATTACCAGAAGAATAATTATGAAAACCCCTGTTAATGACGATGAAAAATTATTTCAAATTTTAAAAGGAAATAATTTCTATACTTTATTTGAACCTGCTCAAACATTAAATGATTTAATCTTACCAACTGAAATGAAAAACACAATAAGAACATCTCTAAACCAGTATATCAGTAATGTTTATAATGTGCTTTCTCAATGGGGGCTTTATGAAGCAGGAATGCATGAAGTTGGAAAGACTGATAAGAAAATTGAACCCGGAATGCTAATGTTATTCTATGGACCTCCCGGAACAGGCAAAACTTTTGCTGCAGGAGCTATTGCAAACTATTTGGGCAAAAAATTACTTGTTACCGATATGAGTCGTATTCAATCAAAATGGGTTGGTGATAGTGAAAAGAATATTCAACGAATGTTTTCATTATTTGAAAGGATTGTAAGAAGGACAGATAATCCTCCTGTGCTACTGCTGAATGAAGCTGACCAATTTCTAAATAAAAGGTTAAATAATACCAATACATCCGTAGATATTATGTTTAATACACTTCAAAATCTTTTCCTAACAGCATTTGAAAGATTACGAGGAATTTTGATTGCTACAACCAACCTAAGAGAAAATATTGATACAGCCTTTAGTCGCAGATTTCACTTGAAACTTGAGTTTCCTTTTCCTGATTTTGAGGAAAGAATTAAATTGTGGAAATTACATATAACAAAATCAATTCCGATTTCTAATGATATAGATATTCCGGTTCTGGCTAATTCTTATCAACTTACAGGAGGACAGATAAAGATTATTGTAAAAAATGCTTGCATTGAAGCAGCATCAAGAGAAGGTGAAGGAAGAAAGTTGAAACAAAAGGACTTAATAAAATATTGTGATATTGAAGTTGAATCTTCCTTTTGTATGAAAAAGAATCCTATTGGTTTTATAAGGAAAATAAAAAATACATAATAAGTTCTGGAAAATAGGATTTTTTGACCTCACCTCAATCCTCTCCTAAAAGGAGAGGAAGTATAGTTCTCCTTCTCCTTGTAGGAGAAGGGGTTAGGGGTTGAGGTTACGAAAGCAATTTCTGTAAAATTAATTGAAAAAACTCAAAATTATCTATTTTACAGAACTCCTGAAAAATACATAATAAGAGAAGGAAAACTAATGGCAAAATTTATTGACAATAGTGGTGAAACAATTGAAGAAGCAATTATAATTTTAGCTAAAGATGAACACTAAAAGGAGTAAACTCTGAATATGAATATCTTGAAAAAAGTATGGAAAGCAACCAAATAATTTGATATTACTAATTTTTGTGAAAATTAAGAATTTTATTTTAATTGATTAAATATCCAAAAGATTGACAATAGATCCGAGATGTTAGGTAATTAGTTTTAATAAATCATCAAGATGACATATAAAAAAATATTTTGTTAAAAATATGTGCACAAAACAAAAAAAATTATGGAGGATATAATGAAAGACCAAAAAAAAATCAAAAATTTATGTAGGATTCCTGGTATTGAAGAGAAAAATGCAAAATTGTTAATTGATGCAGGTATTAATTCTATAGATGAGTTAGGGCTTGAATTAAACAAAAAAGATTTTGATAAAAAGAAATTTCATAGCAGACTACTTGCAGTTAAAAAAGATTATAATCATGATAGTTGTCCTAGTATAAAGTCTATAATGAAATGGCGAAAAAGTATAAATGAAGAAGAACATCTTTATACTATAGCTAAAGAACGTTATAATTCACTAATGGAAAGAAGTTTTGACAAAGCACTTAGGATTTATTTATATAAATTTAAACTTCCAGTTGATTGGTATCATACTAATATTAAAGAAGAATATAAACTTATTTGTGATGATTTTAGTAAAAATTTAAAAGAAAATGAGTTAAATTTATTTCCTGATGAATATAAGAAAGATTATGAAGATATGAAAAAAATAAGAAAACGAAACGAGTATTTTGATATCTGGTCAGGAAATAATAAAAAAATTAAAGCAGAAAAAAATATAAGCTCAGACATCATAAACAATAATAAAGAAATTGTAAAAAAGATGAAAATCAAATTTAAAAATTACTTTGAAAACGAACTGATTTTTGATGAATTTAAAAAGGAAATATTCTTTAAAGATAACGAGAAAGATAAAAGAATATGTTATTACTGCGGAATCAGTGAAGCACAAATTAAAAAGCTAACAGATAAATCAAAAATAAAAACAAAAAGATTTTATTCACGTGGTAAAACTATGGAAATAGACCAATTGGACCCAGAAGGTGGTTACAATAAAGATAACATTGTTTTAGCCTGTTACTGGTGTAACAATGCAAAATCGGATGAATTTAATAAAAAAGAATTTAAACCAATTGCTAATGGAATTAGAGAAACTTGGAATAAAAGGCTGAAATTAATAGGTGAAAAAGAGATAAAAAAGAAAATTTACAGAAAAAATAATAGGAGCATAAAATGAAAGAATCACCATTTTTAAAAACTTTTCTTGGAATTGCCAAAGAACAATTTGGAGATGAAAGAGTTAGTAATAAAGCTAACTTATTTTATCAGATAACATTAAATGAAAACTGTAAACCTACAGTTGATTTTGAAGATCCCAAAAGAGGTAATTCCGCATTTCAAACAGATCTTTGCATTTTTCATGAAAAAGACACAAATCGACCTATGGTTGTAATTGAATTCAAAACGAAAATAACAACTCACGATATTTTAACATATTCAAATAAAGCCGGAAAACATAAGAAGATTTATCCCGCTCTGCGTTATGGATTATTGGTAAGTGATATGAGTTCAATTCCCAAACGATTCTTTCTACATAATGAAAATCTGGATTTCTTTTACTGTGCAAAAGATTTTAAAGAT
>CAYNOU010000085.1:0-8199 GCA_964398885.1 uncultured Candidatus Cloacimonadota bacterium
AACTAAAAGGAGAAAAAATGTTGAAAAAAGTTGACTCAAAAAAGTATGCATTGGTAATGATAGCAATTATTTTTCTGTTATCAGCAATAAGTGTATGGTGTGTTATTCCAAAAGATGCAATGAAAGCAGCCTTAACCCTTGGTGATGCAAATGTTGAATGTGTTGCACAAGGCGATTATACGCCAAAACCATTAGATAACACTGAATTTGTCCCAGCCCAGGATGACAATGAAACGATTATTCTGTGTGGTATGCAAGGCGATTATAAGCCAAAACCCTTAGCCCCAGGGTCTGGAGACTGAGAAATAAAAATTAGTCCGAGATTATGATAGACTTCATTATATTTCATAGACTAGGAATATTCCGCGTTCTGAATTTGGTATTCTGGTTTTATGTTTACAAAAAGAGTCACATCACAGGATTAAATAAAGAAACTGTTAAATATTTTGTTTATTATCTTGCTCTTTTCACTCTCTGGAATATCTTAATGATTGTCAGTGAGTATTCTGGAAGAGTCTATCTTTTTTTCTGGGCTATAGTTAGTATCTTTGAATTGTATCTTGTTATAACCATCCTATTTAAATTGGCAGGGTGGAATTATGCCTGGTTTGCTATTTTAATTCCTGCCCTGCCAACTATTCTGGGGGCTATCTTATCACTAAAATATGGAAGTTATCAACCAGTAAATACAGTTGACTTTTTCAACGCAATAATTCTGGTTATTGGTTCTGTTTTGATTTTAAGACATTTATTATTAAAAAAATCATTTATTGAAAACATTGAAACATTCTTTATTTTTTCAGGTTTTATCTTGTATTTTGGATTAGTAATTTTAACCACCAATGTCTTGGCATTTGGTCCTTTGAAGAACTGGGTCTTTGCACAAAATGCAACTTTAATTGGGCTTATTTATTGGCTTGGGAGTATAATATGTATACGGAAAATCAGATACAGATATTTGTCATAACCTCTTCTATTTTTCTCGGGTTGTTTATTTTAACAACCGTATATCTTATTATTAAGTTAAAATTAAAGGACAATCTTCTTCGGAGGTCAGAGGAGAGGTTGAAAGAGTATTCAGAAGACCTTGAGAAAATGGTGGAAGAAAGAACAAAGCAATTATCAGAATCCGAAGAATCCTATAAACAACTATATAAATTAAATGAAGGGATGGTAGAAAATTCTCCAGCAGGAATAATAAGGCTGGATGCAAAACTCAAGATAAGTTATGAAAATCCTGAAATGAAAAAGATTTTGGGAGTTCCTCCTGGTGAAGAATCAAAAGCTATGGGAATGGATATAAGGGAGCTTTCTTCAGTAAAAAATGCTGGACTCTCATCTATTTTCAATGATCTTTTGGAGGGTAAGGAGATTGCAACTGAAGGGCCTTTCATTTCTGTTTATGGAAAAGAAACTTATATCACGCTAAAAGGCGTTCCCACATTTGAAAATAACAAATTTACAGGCGCGGTTTTACTCATGAACGATATTACGAAGCGCAAGCAGGCTGAGGAAGAATTAAAAAATAAATTAAATGAGCTTAAGATTTATTACGATGCTACTATAGGACGAGAGGCTCGTATCATTGAACTGAAACAAAAGGTGAATGAGCTATTACAACAACTTGGCAAAGAGAAAAAATACGGGGTGTAACGCTAATAATTTCTTCCTGCCTCTGCTCTACCTTGCCAAAACTTGACAATTTAACTTATAACCTTTCAAAATATCAAATAACCGTAGAAATAAAAATAACCTTCACATAAAGATTCGGACAAAATAAATTAAAAATTTCGCTATTTAGTGGTTTTTATTACTACCTTCGTAGTTCCGATATTTCGGGACGGAGAACAGGCTATGAACCTCGTGCTACATTTACCCCGTTAGATAATTATTATATATAATATTTTTGAAACATTCTATAGAATAGATATCTAACGGGGTTTACGGGCAGACACTAATTCTTAGCTTATAAAATTTTCTATGTAATTATCACTACTTTTTCTTGACCATTAAAAAACATTTATTCCATTTGTATAAAATTAATCTAAGAACAGAGGAGCACAGATAAAATTTTTATAATTAAATTTCCTTGCTCTCTGCAAAGACTCATTCATTAAGGAAGTGATATGAAAATAAAAATAACTTTCCCGGATGGCTCAAAAAAAGAATATGAAAAAGGGATTACTCCTTTGCAAATTGCTGGAGAAATTAGTAAAGGGCTTGTAAAGGAAATTGTCTCTGCCAAATTAGATGCAAGAGAGATAGACTTAAATTATACGATAAAAAACAATGCTTCTATAATCTTTCATAAATTCAAAGATGAAGAAGGACGAAAAGTCTATTGGCACAGCACTGCCCATATTATGGCACAAGCGGTTAAGCACCTTTATCCAGATGTAAAAATCGCAATCGGACCAGCAATAGATAATGGTTTCTATTATGATTTTGATAAAGAGACGCCATTTACAGATAGTGACTTAAAGAAAATTGAAGAAGAAATGCGAAAAATTATCAAAGAAAATTTCTATTTTGAAAGAAGGGAAATATCTCGTGCCAAAGCACTTGAACTTTTTGAACGACAGGATGAAAATTACAAAATAGAATTGATAAATGAACTGCCTGCTTGTGAAACAATCTCTATCTATGTTCAAGGTGATTTTGTGGATTTGTGCAGAGGACCACACCTTATATCTACGAATAAAGTCAAGGCATTCAAACTATTAAAGGTATCTGGTGCATATTGGCGAGGAGATGAGAAGAATAAAATGCTTCAGCGAATCTACGGAATCTCATTTCCAACAGAAAAAGAATTGAAAGCTCATTTGCTAAAATTAGAAGAGGCAGAAAAACGAGACCACAGAAAACTCGGAAAAGAGTTGGATTTATTTGGTTTCTATGAAGAAGTCGGTGCTGGATTGGTTCATTGGCATCCAAAAGGTGGAATAATTCGTGATATTATTGAGGATTTCTGGAAAAAAGAACATTACAAAGCAGGCTACGATATTGTCTATACACCACATATTGGAAAAGCCAATCTGTGGAAAACAAGTGGTCATCTTGATTTCTATTATGAAAGTATGTATGCTCCAATGAAAATTGATGAACAGGACTATTTCATCAAGCCGATGAACTGCCCATTCCATATTATGATTTATAAGTCAAAATTACGAAGTTATAAAGAACTTCCTATTAAATATGCTGAACTCGGTACTGTTTATCGGTATGAACGTTCTGGTGTTTTACATGGCTTAATGAGAGTTAGGGGATTCACTCAAGATGATGCGCATATCATTTGCACACCAGAGCAACTTGAGGATGAGGTTGTAAAATTATTGGATTTTTCCGTCTTTTTCCTTAAATCATTCGGATTTGACAGATATGACATATTCCTTTCAACCAAACCCGATAAATGTGTTGGGAAAGATAAGGATTGGGAAAAAGCAACTAAGTCTTTAAAGAAAGCATTAGATATTTCAAAGCTACCTTATAAAATTGACCCTGGTGAGGGCGTATTCTACGGACCGAAGATTGATATAAAAATAAAAGATGCTCTTGACCGTTCCTGGCAATGCACCACGATTCAGTTTGACTTCAATCTTCCTGAGCGCTTTGATATGACTTACATTGGAGAGGATAATTCTGAGCATCGTCCATTTATGATTCACCGCGCTTTGCTCGGCTCTTTAGAAAGATTCTTTGGCGTTCTGATTGAGCATTATGCTGGAAACTTCCCTCTATGGCTCGCTCCAGTTCAAATAAAAATCATTCCAATCAGTAATAACCATTTTGATTATGCAAAGAAAATCCTTGTTGAATTAATTGATTCAGATATTCGTGCTGAAATTAATCTGCAAAATGAAAAAGTAGGATATAAAATCCGTGAAGCAGAAAAAGAAAAAATTCCATATATGATTATTGTTGGTGATAAAGAGGTTGAAAATCAGAATATTTCAGTGCGAAAACATCTGAAAGGAGATCTGGGAGCACTTGGTTTGTCTGAATTTGTTAAAAAATTGAAAAAGGAGATATTAGAGAAAAGCAAAATGTTCGAACATCATTCCGTCTTGGCTCCCGATATACCGGGAGACAGATTATAATGGTGTTTAATTTGGAAAAATATGATTATCGACCAGAATGTCTTTATAATAAACAAACAGGATTGCAAATCCTGCCCGTCTTGGCTCGGCGCTAAGCCGAGACAGGTTGGATCCAGCTCCTTTAATGAACAAATATTTATCTAAGCCTAATCCAAACTTACTAAAACCAATTCCACGAAAAATTGGCAGACAGAATATTGGCTGGGATACGAAAAATATCCCTTTCTCAGGTATAGATATATGGAATTGTTATGAATTTTCATTCTTAGAAAAATCAGGCTTACCTTTCGCTGGAATTCTTGGAATTGAATATCCTTCTGATACAGAATTTCTAATTGAAAGCAAATCGCTAAAATTGTATCTGAATTCTTTCAATATGGCTGTTTTTGACAATTATAATGAGGTAAAAAAAATAATTGAGAATGATTTGAAATCCGCCTTGAACTCAGCAAATATAAAACTTATTATTACAATTTATGAAGATTTTAATCAAAAATTTAATCTTTCCAAAAAGTTCAAATGTATTGATGAATCAAAACCTAAAAATCCTTTTCAGTATGAAGTAAATCCAGATTTACTCCAGGCAGAACAGGCAGAGAAAAAAGAACATTTCTTGATGTCAAATTTACTTAAATCAAACTGTCCAATTACAGGACAGCCAGACTGGGGAACAGTTTACATATATTATCTTGCTGATAAAAAACAGATTACAGAGGAATCACTTTTACAATATATTGTTTCATATCGCAATCATCAAGAATTTCACGAAGTATGCTGTGAAAGGATTCTTTTTCATCTTATTAATAAAATTCAGCCTAAAAAAATTGTGGTTCTTTGTAAATATAATCGGCGCGGTGGCATTGATATAAATCCATTAAGAGTGTATCCGAAAGAAAAAGAATTTGTAAAAAATTTACCAACTGAGCTTAAAAAAATATTATATTTAAGAGAATTTCGGCAATAATATTGTTAGCCACAGAGACACGGAGACACAGAGATTCTCTAATAAATTTTATTATAAGTGGAATAATAATAGGGAGTTCTGTTCGCCAAAAAGCTTGGTGGATCCGCCTTTGACAGGAAACGAGAAGCGAAGACAAGCACTCCAAATTAAGAGAAGATGGAAGAAACTGATATAGAGTATTTAAAAGAAGCATTTAACTTAGCAGAAAAAGCCAGAGGAAAAACCTCGCCAAATCCTTTTGTTGGTGCGATTATTGTTAAGAATGGGAAAATCATTGGCAAGGGATACACACAACCAGCAGGAAAAGACCACGCTGAAATCCAAGCATTAAAACAAGCCAGGAAAGATACAGAAAATGCAACAATGTATGTAAGCCTTGAACCGTGTGTCCACTTTGGAAAAACTCCTCCTTGCACTGATGCAATTATAAAAGCAAAAATCAAAAAAGTAGTAATTGGTGCAAAAGACCCAAACCCATTTGTTAACGGAAAAGGTATTGAAAAACTCAAATCAGCAGGAATAGAAGCTATATCTGATGTGATGCCAGAAAAATTTAAAAAACAAAACGAAGCCTATATCACATACATAACAAAAAAGCGTCCATTTATTATCGCGAAAGCAGCAATCTCTCTTGATGGAAAAATGGCAAAAGAAAATGGAAATTCAAGATGGATTTCCTGCAAAAAATCACGAAAAACTGTGCACAAAATTCGCAATGAAGTGGATGCAATCTTGAGCACAGTAAATACTGTTAATGCAGATAATCCCCAATTCACAGTTCGGTATAATATCAAAAACCCGAAACATCCAATAAGAATTATTCTGGATTCTCATCTAAATATAAATCCGGATTCTTATGTGGTTCAATCTACGGATAAAATCCGCACTATTGTTGTAACGAGTCATGAACCAAGAAACGAAAGGATGGACTTCTTGCTTTCAAAAAAAGTGGAAATCTGGCAGGTAAATGAAGAAAATGGCTTTCTAAATCTGCATCAAATTATGGATAAATGTTACACAAATGAAATCTCTCAAATAATGGTTGAAGCAGGTCCAACTCTGATGACAAATCTGTTGAAAGAGAAATTAGTTGACAAAATTTTGCTCTTTGTAGCTCCTAAAATCTTTGGAGGAAGCGATAAATTTCTCTGGTTCAAATCATTTGATTGCGAAAAGTTTCAAATTGGAATTGATTTAACTGATGTATCTTGCAAAAAAGTAGACAAAGATATAATGATTAAGGGTTATCTGAATTATGGAAAAATTAGTTAATCGCTGTTTTGGTTGTTCAGAGATAAATCCTATCGGGCTAAAGTTAAGATTCTCTTATAAAGATGATGAGGCAATTACAAAATGGGTCCCAAAAGAAGAATATCAGGGTTGGCCAGGTATTTTGCATGGTGGAATCACAGCGACCATACTTGATGAAGTAATGGCAAAGTTAATTGAACATAAAGGAATCTATGCAGTAACAGCAGAAATGAATGTAAGATATGTCAAAAAAATTGAGATAGGAAAAGAACTTTTTGCAAAGTCCTGGTTTGAAAAGCAATCCCCAAAAATATTTTATGTAAAAGCAAAAATTCAAAATAAAGATGGAGAGGTTTTAGCAAAGGGAAGTGGGAAATATTTTAGGGTAAGGATTTAAAATTATATGGAATCATTAGATTATAAAAAAAGGAAATACCTCTCAGCGATTGAATCCGCTAAATATCTTAATATATCTGTAAGAATGCTTCATGACTTTGTAAAAATGCAAACTATAAAAGCACAAATTTCTGCAAGTGGCCAGATGCGTTTTGACTTGCGAGAATTGAAGAAGTATGAACAAAACTTGAAATCAGAACCAAAAAAGAGAGAAATACATATCGAAGAATTAAATGTTATTAAGATAAATGAAACAACCCAAAAAGTATTTGTAAAAAATTCAATGAAAATGGACGATTTGCAGGATAACAGTATTCACTTAATGATTACATCACCGCCATACTTTGATACGAAGATGTATGCAAAAGAACCTATTAAAAATGACCTTGGAAATATTCATAGCCTAGATGAGTGGTTTGAAAAGATAAGCAAAGTATGGAAAGAGGTTTATAGAGTTTTACAACCTGGCAGAAAAGCTTTTATAAACATAATGAATCTTCCAATAAGAACAGAAAAAGGGGGTTTTAGAACTTTGAATTTGGTAGGCAGAACAATAGATGTATGTGAGAAGATAGGATTTATTTTTAAAAGAGATATAGTATGGCACAAAACAAATGCCGTCCGAGCACATTTCGGAACATACCCTTATCCAGGTGGAATTCTAATAAATAATATGCACGAATTCATCTTAGAATTTGATAAACCTAACAAGAAGGGCTTCAGCAAATATGGACATCTAACGAAAGAACAAAAGGAGCAGTCAAAGTTAGACAAGGAATTCTGGCTGTCTATAAAAAAAAGCGATGTCTGGATAATGAAACCACAAGCAAGTGGTGATAGTCGTAAGCATATTGCACCATTTCCTTATGAACTTCCTTTTAGATTAATTAAAGCTTTTAGTTATATAAGTGAAACTGTCCTTGATCCATTTGTTGGTAGCGGAACTACTCTATTATCTGCTACAGATCTAAAAAGAAACGGAATCGGTTATGAAATAAATCCTGAAATAACCTTTGAAGCAGTAAAAAGTTTAGAAAACTATAAAATGAAGGTGTTTATGAGGTAAAACAATGAAACTAAAAAGAAAATAGTTCTTATCAATTATCAATAAAAGTAAATTCTTTAGATGAAACCAGATATGCCTTATTCGCAATAAACTTACTTGAAGACTTGATTCAAGATATGATTTTTTATTATTCTGTATCGGAGTTAAAGCCAATAAAAAAGATATATGAGAATGTAGAAAATATTGAAAAAACTTGTGAATTGCTTAAAGATGCAAAATAAAATGAGAAGGAAAAACAGTAGAAATTCAAAATAAGGATAAAGCAGTATTAGCAAAGGGAAGTGGGAAATATTTTAGGGTAAGGATATAAAATTATATGGAATCATCAGATTATAAAAAAAGAAAATACCTTTCAGCGATTGAATCCGCTAAATATCTTAATATATCTGTAAGAATGCTTCATGACTTTGTAAAGATGCAAACTA
>CAYNOU010000086.1:0-8047 GCA_964398885.1 uncultured Candidatus Cloacimonadota bacterium
AATAACAATCAAAGGGACAAACATTTCCTCCTTACTCATTCCACCGTGATGTCCGATAAGGGACTTCTCCTCTTCACCCAGGACAAAATCTTTAATAATATAATTTTCCTTCATTATTAATGTATAATCGCCAATTCTATCAAACAATTTTTTGTTTGGTTCATAAAGTCCAAAGAAGTTCTTCTTAATCAGCTCTTCACTTTTATATAATTGGCAGGCATAATTCAAATTACTTAAAATGTAATTCTCAAATTGTTTTGTTTTTGATGGTCTTACATAACAATATGCATTTCGTGCATCACCTGATAGTGGCAGTGTGAGCGTTTTTGCAAGTTCTGGGTGGTCCTTTAAATATATTGTTTTTGATTCATTTGTATCAATGAAGCCGTGGTCCGCAGTGATTAGAATGCTCGTATCAGTATTATGTATTGATTTCAATAAATTTGAAAACTGAACATCTAATTCTTTGAAATGTTCCTTGACTTCATTGCTATTTGCCCCAAAATGATGAGAAAGGTAATCAAATTCCGGCCAATAGGCGTATATAAATTTTTTCTCGTTATTACATTTTAATGCTTTTTTGATTTTTTTGATAAAATCTTTAATGCTATTTTTGTATAAATACATTTTTGATTCTTTGTTGTATGTTCTGTTATAAGCTGAATTAACTAATTTTTTCTTTGTAACAATATAAGATTTTCTGTTTATATTTTTAAATAAATTACTTTGATAAAATATCATTGCTGTATTTATTTCATTAGAGTTAAATGGATTTCCTCCGTATCTTGGTATGAATGGTAATATTGCTGAAATTGTGCCTAATTCTTTTAAGTATACAAACCAACCGGTAATAGCGTGCTGCTGTGGAGCAACGGCTGTTAACAAAGAAGTAATACTCGCTGCAGTTGTTGGAGGATATACAGCGGTTAACTTATCATGTAAGTATTCAGAAAAAATTGACCCTTCACCATTAGCCATTAAATATTCATAGCCCAAACCGTCAATAACGACCAAAAGAATATTTTTTGATTTTGATAGCTCAGTTGAATCTACTGAATCAAGTGGTTCATACATTGGTTTGTCCCCGCAAGCAGAAGTTATACTACTCATCAGATTTACTATACTTCCATTTTTATAATTTGGATAAATCATATTATGATTCCTTTTTTAATAGTTTTTTGTTAATTTATTAAAGTTATATTTTTCTTCCTACAGGTGCAAGATAAACAACATATTCATCATTTCCATCCAATTTTAAAAATTTATCAATAGCTTCCTGGTCATAAGCAGCAATTGCACAAGTCCCACATCCAATAGATTCGCAAGCAAGGTATAGGTTTTGACAGATATGCCCAGCATCAAGTAGCATTGCTTTATGTGATAAAATACTATATCGCCATTCAGCTCTGTAAGGAATGCAACTCCATATAAATACTACTGCACTGTTGCCAACAAAATTCTGGCTGAATACTGCTTTATTAATTTCATTTGAAATATTATCTTTACTAAAAAGGAATAGTAGCTGATGAGTTAATGGAAGATAGCGATAAACTCCTTTTTTAAGTTTACTTACTCTGTTTACAGCAAGGTATGTTTCAAATGGATGCCTTGCGCCTGCTGATGGAACAGGTCTAAGCGTTGCATAACCATCTCTGATGATTTTATCCACTCCCTGAGTTGCCCATAATAAAAATGATAGTTCTTTCAAAGATAATGGAGTATCTGAATATTGTCTAATGCTTCTTCGTTCTTTTAAGCATTCATATAAGTCATTTTTCATTAAAATGTTTTCATCAACTTCGGGCAAATTGATAATTTTTCCTTTTTTATCATAAGGTTTTTGTAAAGGGGGTTGTGGCAAATTTCTTTGCTGGTCAGTTAATTCATTAAATTGGCTATGATTAGATTTCATAAAGTTTCTATATATCTCAATTTTTTCTTTCATGATTTTCCTAATTTTAAATATTCCATTGTGCTTTAGTTTTTATTTTACAATATTTATTTTCTTATGCTTTATTTTTGAGACATTTTTAAAAATCGCTAAAAACTTGACAATAAAAATTATATTAAAACTTTTTAGACTGACGGTCGGTATAGACCAAAGGTTTAGTTTATTTATCAGCCTTTAGGGAGAAAATATGGTTAGAATCGTGAAAGAATATGCAGAAAGAAAAAAAGAAATTATGGATACAGCTCAATCACTTTTTTATCAAAGAGGGTATGAAAACACCTCAGTTAATTTCATCATTGAAACGATTGGGATTTCCAAAGGTACTTTCTATTATTATTTCAAATCCAAAGAAGACCTTTTAGATAGTATTGTTGAAGAATTCACAAAAGAAATTATTAGCAAATTAGAGTCAGTAGTTAACGATAATTCTATAGACGCAATAACTAAATTAAATGAATTCTATCGTCAGGCAGGTATGTATAAAGCAGAAAACATAAGTTTGATAAAAACACTTGTAAATACCCTCTACAATGATAAGAATTTACTTCTCCTTTACAAGATGAACAAAAGAACTGTGGAAACAACTCTTCCTTTGTTGAGTAAAGTATTCGCACAGGGGAAAAACGAAGGTTCATTCAATATAGAATATCCTGTAGAAACCGCCCATATCGTCCTACTTTTCGGAACCTCCCTGGGAGAATATAATGCAAAATTAATGATGAGCCTGGAAGAAAATCCTGATAACATCAATGAATTGCAAAGGCATTTGAATTTATATCAGATGTCTGTCCAAAGAATATTGGGAGCTCCGGAAGGTTCTATAAAGGTATTTGATGAACATATTATTGATGCAATTATTGAAAAATATAATGAAAGTTAAAATATTTTTTCTGTTGATTTTACTTTGCTCTCAAATCCAGGCAAAAATTTTTGATTTGAAAAACGACTTCTGGAGTTGGGCAACAATATTTGATGAATACAGCTCTCAAAAGCATCATCTTGGAATTCGCTACAAACCGAAGCTTTCCTTGAACTTCATTCAAAAGGACAAATTCAGCATAGATATGGAAACAACTGCCAATTTTTCTTATAAAAATATTAAAAATGACTCTACATCCTTTGAAGAAAAAGAAGTTGATATTTATAGAAATTGGATAAGATATTCAACTGCTCAATTTGAAGCACGATTCGGATTGCAAAAAATCAATTTCGGCCCTGCACAAATATTACGTTCTTTAAAATGGTTTGATACTATTGAACCCCAAGACCCACAGGAAGAAACGGAAGCAGTACGAGCAGCTTTATTCAGGTATTATTTCCTTAACAATGCAAATGTCTGGCTCTGGGGAATCTACGCGAAAGATGAATTCAAAGGATTGGATTCATTAGTTTCAAGAGATGATAGTTTTGAATTCGGTGGCAGAATACAATATCCTTTTGAATTTTGTGAAGCTGCATTTTCCTTTAATCACCGAAAACTGAAAATTGGTGATATTAACGAAAACAGGTTCGGGTTTGATGCCCGTTGGGATTTTGTAATAGGATTGTGGCTGGAAGCAGTTGCATCTAAATACAGCCAAAATGTATTTACTCCAAACTGGAAAAAATTTCTGACAATCGGAGCGGATTATTCAATCCCTTTTGGAAATGGATTATACGTACTTTGTGAACATTTTATTTACTCAAATTCTTCAAAAATACTTAAAAGCAATTATGAAACAAATTCTACTGCAATCTCGTTAAATTACCCAATTGGTTTATTAGATAATATTTCTACTATTCTAATTTATGACTGGAAGAATAGAGATTTTTATAGATATCTTTCCTACCAGCTTAATTTTGATTATTGGAGTATTTATTTGAATTTATTCTGGAATCCGAAAATCAGCAACTTGGGTGCAAATCAAACATCAATGGATGGTAAATCGGTTCAAGTGATGGTGGTTTATAATTTTTAGGATTCTAATTTCGAGTCGTAAGGAACGAAGAGTCGACGACTCGAGAAAAAAGGCAGGTAGTTAAAAATGAGGTAAATATGAAAAATGGACTTATCAAAATTGAAAACATGACAAAACACTATCCCATTGGTGGAGGAAAATTCACAGCATTGAAAAATATCAATCTGGAATTTTCAAAAAGTGAATTCACAGGAATAGTTGGACCAAGTGGTTCAGGGAAAACAACACTACTGAATATCATCGGTTCACTGGATACGCAAAGTGAAGGGAATGTTTATGTTATGGGAAATTCTGTTGATAAACTTTCAGCTAAAAAAGCTGCAAAGTTAAGGAGCGAACATATCGGTTTTATTTTTCAAACCTATAATCTCCTTCCGGTTTATACGGTTTTTGAAAATGTTGAATTCCCATTATTGCTACTAGGAATGGATGCACCCAAACGCAAGAAAGCCGTTGATAATGCACTTGAGTGGGTTGGATTATCTGATAAAGTAAAATCAAAACCTGCACAGCTTTCTGGTGGAGAATGCCAGCGAGTGGCAATTGCACGCGCTATCGTGAAAAAACCTGATTTAGTTCTCGCAGATGAACCCACAGCAAACCTTGATGCAGAGAATTCGCATCATATCCTGAGAACTATGAAAAAGTTGAACGAAGAACTTGGAACTACATTTATCTTTTCCACTCACGATGCAAAAGTAATTAAATATTTAAGAAGAAAGATTTCACTTCTGGATGGTAAAGTGGATAAAGACGAAATAGTGAACGGAGGATGATTATGATAATCAAACTCGCTTATAAAAATATTATCGGTGCAGGGTTCCGTACCTGGTTGAACATATTCATACTTTCACTTGCTTATTTTGGAATTATCTCTCTGCAGGGATTTTTTATTGGTTGGAAAGACGATGCTTCCAGGGAGATCAAAGAATGGGATATCAGTGGTGGACAATACTGGCAGGAAAATTACGATCCTTATGACCCATTTTCTTATGAAGACAGCCATGCTTCTATTCCGGAAGAATTGATTAGCGAAATTGAACGAGAGGAAGCTGTGCCAATCCTTCTTACACCTGCAACTATCTATCCTGAAGGCAGAATACGCAGCATTGTGATGAAAGGTATCGATCCTGAACAGAAGTTATTAAAAATTCCAACAAAATACTTAAGTGAAGATAAAACTCAACTTGAATGCATTATCGGTAAACGGATGGCAGATAATTTGAAACTACAGCAGGGAGATTTTGTAACAGTGCGCTGGAGAGATAAGCACGGAACGTTCGATGCTGTGGATGTAAAGATCGCTCATGTTTTTGTAACAACCGTGCTTTCAGTAGAAAATAACCAGATATGGATACCTTTGAACACTTTACAGGATATGTTGGAATTACCGGGTGAGGCTTCTATAATTGTGGTAAAAAATGAAGACTTTACTCCAAAACTTTCTGGTTGGGAACACAAAGATATCAATTTCCTTTTGCAAGACCTGAATTCGATGATACAGGCGAAAACCATCGGTTCTTCAATTATGTATCTGCTGCTTCTTTTTCTGGCAATGATAGCGATTTTCGATACACAGATACTGGCAATTTTCCGACGACGAAAAGAAATGGGAACTATGATGGCTCTTGGAATGAGTCGCTCTAAAATAATCAGACTATTTACTTTAGAAGGCTCTTTACATGCAATTCTGGCAATTCTTCTCGGTGCGATTTATGGAATTCCTCTTCTAAAATACTTTCAAAAAGTAGGAATGAACATCGGGGTTGATGCTGCAGAATTCGGCATGAGCGGATTAGAGGATGCTTTATATCCGGTTTATGGTTGGAAGCTGGTAGTTGGAACGATAGTTCTGGTACTGATAACGACAACCATAGTCAGTTTTCTTCCCACCAGAAAGATAGCGAAACTGAAACCAACTGACGCCTTGCGCGGGAAGATGACGAAATGATACCTCACCTTAATCCTCTCCTAAAAGGAGAGGAAATAAACTCCTTCTCCTTTTAGGAGAAGGTCGGGATGAGGTAAAAAAGGATAAAACAATGTTTAGATTTTTAACAAAAGGACTTCTAAGAGATCGCACCAGAAGCTTCTTCCCTATTCTGGTCATCTCTGCCGGAGTGATGTTAACAGTAGTAGTTTACAGCTGGCTTATGGGTTTTCTCACGATGACGATACAGGAAAATGCCCGTTTTGATACAGGTCATGTTAAAATAATTACAAGAGCTTATCATGAAATGATAGACCAGAAACCTTTTGACCTGGGCATTATCGGCATCAAAGAAATGAAAGATGAACTACAGAAAGAATATCCTGAAATGACCTGGCTGTCACGCATCTATTTTGGAGGTCTGCTGGACCTGCCGGATGAAAAAGGCGAGACCAAAGAGCAGGGCGAAGTAATGGGAATGGCAATTGACCTGTTCTCAAATTCAAAAGAACTTGAGCTACTAAACCTGGATAAAGCAATCTCTACTGGGAAACTTCCTCAAAAAAGCGGGGAGCTCCTCATTAGCTATGAACTGGCAGAAAAACTCGGAATTAAGCTCAACGATAAAGTTACAATAATCAGTTCAACAATGTATGGTTCTATGGCAATGCAGAATTTCACGGTGAGTGGAACTGTTATTTTTGGAATAATGGGAATGGATCGCGGAGCTGTGATAACCGATATTTCCGATGCACAATTATTACTTGATATGGAAGATGCTGCCAGCGAGATCTTGGGATTCCTGCCCCAATACAACCAAGAACAAACTATGATTATATCTGATAATTTCAATAAAAAATTTTCGGATGAAAATGATGAATTCTCACCTGTAATGCTGCCTTTAATTTCTCAGAATAATCTTGAAGTTATGCTTTCTATGATTGATGAAAGACTGGGTATGTTCATTTTCATATTTGTCTTCCTGATGTCGCTTGTGCTCTGGAATTCCGGTCTGATGAACGGTATTCGTCGATATGGCGAGGTCGGAGTGCGGTTGGCTATCGGAGAAAGCAAGGGCCACATCTATCACTCAATGATATTAGAATCTCTATTTGTAGGAGTAGCAGGAACGGTGATAGGTACGACGATAGGACTGATATTTTCCTACATCATGCAATATATCGGAATTGATATAAGCTCATTAATGAAAGATACAAAGATGATAATGAGCACAACTATGAAGGCACAAGTAACCCCGGTGAGTTATTACATCGGTTTCCTGCCTGGAGTTCTTTCCTCTGTAATTGGAGCAATGATATCCGGCATTGGAATTTATAAACGAAATACAGCACAATTATTCAAGGAGTTGGAAACATGAAAAAGAACATTTATTTTGAAAAGGTTTATAAGATATTTCTTCCTGCTAAACTTTTTCAATGGTTGGTTTTATTATTTTTTGTTTTAATGACAAATTTACTTTATGCTGAATTTCCTGATGGGAACGAACTTATCCGAAAAGTAGATGATAATATGTATTCCAGAAATGCAGTATCAACTTCACGAATGATAGTACACGGTAGAAGAGGAAGCAGAACAATGGAGATCAAATCCTGGGCAGAAGGCGAAAACAGGTCTTTCTCCGAATATCTTTCACCACCCCGGGATGCAGGAACAAAAATGCTGAAACTAAAAGATAAACTGTGGATATACAATCCGTCTTCAGACAGAATTATTCAGATATCCGGTCATATGCTGCGTCAATCTGTGATGGGCTCCGACCTTTCCTATGAAGATATGATGGAAGAAAATGAACTGATTAAAATATATAATGCGGAAATTACAGATGAAGAAATTATTAATGAAAGAGATTGCTGGATCGTTCTTTTAACAGCAAAGGTAGAAGATGCAGCCTATCAAACCAAAAAAGTGTGGATAGATAAAGAAAGGTTTCTCCCATTGCGTGAGAAACGTTTTGGAAAAAGCGGGAAACTGCTTAAAACCACAGAAATAAAAGAAGTCTTCAAGATCGGGAAACGCTGGTATCCCAAAAATATGATATTTAAAGATGTTCTGAAAAAAGGTAAAGGCACTGAATTTATCATTGATTCCATTGAGTTTGATGTTGAAATACAGAAAGCAATATTTTCAAAAGCATCTTTAAGAAAGTGATGCTTGTGTTTTTCAGGAATATTGAAATAGTAGAATGTG
>CAYNOU010000087.1:0-7746 GCA_964398885.1 uncultured Candidatus Cloacimonadota bacterium
TGGGACATAAATATCCTGCATTTGGATATTCAAATAATTTTTCAAAGCCACTTGTTGCGATGGACGAATTATCAATATTTATTGTATCATAGAAAATTTCCGTTGAGTTACTTAATCCAGATTTATTAGTAATCTCTATAAAGAATGAAAGTTGGGTATCAGGTAAATTTTCAGGTAATCTAAGTGATGCAACTTGTGAGAATTTGTTATCAATAATTAAGAAACTATCAACTTCTGAAGAAAAGCAAGTTGCTTTAAATTTTACAGGCTCATCAGTAACTGATAAAATATAATAGTTTTTTTTATCAAAATTATAACGGGTGCTAATTGAGGTTGTATTTTCAATGAATTCTGGAGGCGATTTATCAATATTGACTTTTATTATATCTACAAAGTTATTTCCATTTATATCTTTAACAGACAAGCGGAGATAATAGGTTGAATCTGCGATACCTTCAGTATTGAAAAATGCCAGTGTATCGTCAAAGACAAGAGTGTCATAATAATATGGTGTGGGATTATGAGTTACAATATCCAGCCAATCATTTTCTTCAGGATTTGGTTTATCTGTAAATGTTACCGAATAGTGAAAGAATTCTGGGCAGTAAGCATTTCCAATAATTGGAAAATTTTGATGAAATCCATCATTATATTTTGGGGAAGATATTTCTGCTTCTATTTGGTTACTTTTTGTTGAATTAATGAGGAGTTTTTCAATATTTATAATTCCATAACCAAACTGATTATCATATCCAATATCTCCCAGGTCATCACAGGAATTTTGGAGCAAATTATAGGTTTCGTCATTCGTTAGCAACGGATTTTGTGATAGAAGAAGTGCCACAGCTCCTGAAACAAAAGGAGCTGACATAGATGTTCCACTTTCCTCTTTATAATCATTATTTAGGTATGTGCTGGTTATATTAAGTCCCGGAGCACATAAATCTATTCCTTCTCCATAACTTGAAAATGAACATAAAGAGAGGTCTTCATCAACTGCGGTAGCAGATATTATATTATTTAATGCAGCTGGATATAGTAATCCAGCGCCAGCTTCATTTCCAGCAGATGCTATAATTACTACTCCCATATCAAAAGCATATTGGCAGACATCTCTAATTACAGGAGCCAACTGTGTATCACCCCAACTAATACTTATAATTTGAGCCCCATTATCAGCAGCGTAGAGTATTGCTGAAGAGACATCATCATCCTCAAGGAAACCTCCAGCAGTTGTGCGAAATCCCGCACGGATGTTCATTAATTTGCAAAACCAGGTCACTCCAGCAACACCCAAATTGTTATTTGTTTGTGCACTGATAATACCTGCGCAGTGAGTGCCATGTCCAAGGTCATCCATTGGGTCATCGTCTCTTTCTCTACAATCTCCAAGAGCATCTAACATTTCAGTATCAGTAAAATCCCATCCCTGCCAGTCATCAATAAAGCCATTGTTATCATCATCAATTCCGTTATCAGGGATTTCATCAGGATTAATCCAGATATTATTAACTAAATCAGGATGGTTATAATCCACTCCTGAATCAATCAGGCCAATTACAACTTGCTCATTACCTTTTTCAATATCCCAAGCTTTATTTGCTCTAATAGCTTCTAATCCCCATTGTTTATAGTATTTTGGATCATTTGGGGTAACAGATAGCATTTTATTAATATAATTAGGTTGAACATAGATAATTTCGGATTTAATATTCACCAAATTTTTAAGTTCTTCAAAATTAAGTTTTTTCTCGCACAAAATATGATAGATATAAAACTCTTTATTCTCAAGAACAGGGGTTATTTTTTGGACATTATACCTTGAGATAACATTATCAAAAGACGATATTCCGGTTAATGAGTTTTTCGTTTCAGCTTTTTGCGAAAAACGAACAATTACTTCGTTATTTGATACAACTTGAGCATGCAGTATGATTACGGAGAAAAAACTTAGAATAATTATACAGATTAACTTTTTCATATGTAAATCCTTTCGCCACAAAGCCACAAAGACACAAAGAAAAAAGTTAGAAACATGATAAATTCGACAACTCTTCCGCAAGATGGCGGATTCATAATCCTTTCAGGCTCGGCGCCTCTGTCTCGGCTTGGCGAGCCAAGACGGGCAGACGGGTGTGTCCCGATTTGTTTTCGGAACATATATGTTTCATAATTATTTCCTAAAAATCATAAGATATTGAAAAACGATGTGCATTTCCCAGACCGCTTTGGAATGGAGTAAAAGAATAATCAAATCTGTAATTATTAAGTTTAATACCAAGTCCACTGGAAAAGTTTTCTACATCATAACCTATTTTATATCCTAAGCGAGTGTAAATTACTTCTGCAAATCCATATTCTAAACCCAGGTTCAATTTAATATCCTCGTCCTCAAATTTTATTAAATCACACGAAACTGATAATTCTGATTGTTCGGATAGATTTAATTCGTGATGAACACCAATCTTGTATGTTAATGGGAATTCTATTTTTTCGTTGTCCATTTTAGTAGAGAGTCCGATATTTTGTAGAACAAACGCCAAATTCAAACCTTTGATAAACGAGACGTATATTACACCTAAATCTGTTCCAAATCCAAGAGAAGATTCGGTATCAATTTTTTCATATATTATTTTCAGATTTGTGCCAAAAGAAAGATAGGGAGATATACGCATAGCATAATTACCTGCAATGACAATATCAATAGGATGATATTCTCCAATGGTTGTCCCAACTTCATCTGTTTTAGGTATTTGACCATAATTAAGATAGACTATGCCTAATCCATAACTATGATTGCCCTTTTTAATAATAAGAGAGGCATTTTCAATATTAATATCAAACTCTTTTATATAACTATTATGAGAGAAGCAAAAATTGGAGTATTGATTTATTTGTACAGCTGCAGGGTTATACCAGAGAACAGTTGCATCACTTGAAGTTGCTGAAGCCGCCTCTCCTTTTCCTGTCATACTTGCGCTGTTACCAACATTTAGAATTAGAAAACCGTTCTTCTGCGAATTAGATTGTGAATAGCTTATTGAAAACGATATAAGTAAGAAGAATATCAATAAAGTTAATTTTTTCATTAATATATCCTTTTATAACTAATTACAATTACTCAAAAAATCCTCTTATCAATAATAGACAAGAGGATAATAAATATTTATAAGTAGAATTGTTAATAAATTATTTTAGGCTAAGATTTCCTCTTCATTACATTTACAGATTTTGGCAAATTCTCTCTTAGGTGCCCATTTGCCGTTACTTTGTCTACTATGAATTAATTGTATAGTTTTTATTTCAGAATGACAGACAGGGCAAATTATTTTGGTTTTTCCTTTAGTAGCATGCGCTAATTTAGCTGCAAATGTTCTTACTTTTTTCACTCTGAATCTCCTTATTAATAAAACACACTCCTTATTTAAATATTTTCAGTGTCAAGTTTTTCACTAACACAAAAAAATTAAATGAGAGAAAATCACTATAAATGATAAAAAGGTTATAGATTTTGATTATTTTTCCTAATGTAAGAGTTGAATACAGAAAGATAATGTTTGCCCAATCTGACTAATTCATCATTAACAATTCGCTGGTTTCGAGACAGAATAGTGATTAGAACTGGCTTATTAAGATGCAATAATTAATCACATAATTTGGTGAAAAATAAAAAGATTGACATCGCATCACTAAGTTTTTTTTTGAGTATTCTAAAAAATTTGGAGGCGGAAAGATGTTAAAACCAAGTAAAAATTATGATTCCTGCCTGCCAAAGCAAAGCGGCGGACAGGTGTCAGGGAAAAAGATATTAACCGTAGTATTTATCTTATTTATGTTTGTTGCCATTAATCTTTATGGGAATTTTGTAGATGTTGATACAGCTAAAGAAATTGCTTTGAATTGGTATGAATATTGGTCGCCCAAAGAGATAAATCACTTTGATATCAAAGAAATGTTTACAAAAGAGTATAACAATCATCCCAGTTTTTATATTTTCACATTTAAATCGCATGGATTTGTAATTGTATCTGCAGATGACGCTACAATTCCGATTCTCGGATATTCTTTAAAGTCGGATATAACAGAAAACATCACTCATCCTGCTGTAAGAGATTGGATGGAGAATTATCATCGGCAAATTGATTATGTAATTACTCAAGATATTGATAATAGTGAAACGATTGATTTATGGCAGAATATTCTGGAAAAGGATTTTTCTGGTTTTGATAACGGGAAAGATGTGTTACCCTTGTTATCAACTACCTGGAACCAGAATTGGCCATATAACGAACTTTGTCCCGTAGATATTTCTGGCCCAGGCGGACATGCTTATGCAGGTTGCGTTGCTACTGCGATGGGGCAAGTTATGAAATATTATAATCATCCGATACCAGGTGTAAGTTTACATAGTTATGACCATCCTATTTATGGTAATTTGTCTGCTGTTTTTGATACAACAAACTATGATTGGATGAATATGCCAGATTATATTAGTTCAAGCAATATACCTATTGCAACACTTCTTTATCATTCTGGGGTAGCAGTTGAAATGAATTATGGACCTAGTGGCTCTGGTGCTAGCACCATTTATGCTTTATTGGCATTAAGAACATATTTCAATTACGATGTTTCTTTGCAACTTGTTTATAAAGTGAGTTATTCTGATACAGTTTGGGAAAACTTATTAACAACTGAACTTGATAATAGCCAACCAATGCTCTACGCAGGAAAGAATCCTTCAAGTGGAGCTGGTCATGCTTTTATATGTGATGGATATCAAGGTTCGAACTATTTCCATTTTAACTGGGGATGGGGTGGTTCTTACAATGGATATTATTATTTAAACAATCTATCCCCTGGTACACATAATTATATAAACGATCAGGAAGCAATCATTGGAATCATAGCAAACACATCTTCTTATGTGTATCCTCTTTATAGTGGATTTGAATATACAAAGTATGATTGGACTATAATAGATAATGATGGAGATAGTCTTAAATGGAAACGCTGGGGTGAACATCATACTGGTGTCAAATGTATAGGAGTAAATGCGAATACCGCAGGAAGTGATGACTGGCTTATTACAAGACAATTAGGTTTGGCTGGTAATTCAGTGATTAATTTTTCCTTCTGGGCGCGCTCCTGGAGCTCAGCAAATCAAAATTTTAATGTAAAACTCTCTATCACAGGCAATAATATAAGTGATTTTACAACAACTTTAGAATCAGTAAGCGGGGTTCCTGTAGCCTGGACAGAATACGATTATGACCTTAGTTCTTACGCTGGACAAAATATTTATCTTGCTGTTCAATGCGTGAGTTCTAATAGCTCATATTTAATGGCAGACGATTTTGCTGTAGCAGTTAACTGTTATCCAGTGGCGGATGCCGGCATAGATACGACAGTAAGTATGGGAGTCTTATTAACATTAGATGGTTCAGATTCGTATGATATATATGGTGGAAGTATAAATTATCATTGGAGTGCTCCTGGTGGAATTACACTTTCGGATTCTACGATAGTAAATCCAACCTTTACATCTCCAACTGTTGCTGATTCCACGAATTATACCTTTACATTGATAGTTGATGATGGACAACTTTATTCTGAACCGGATACAGTTGTAGTTTCTGTTATTCCATTTGGCATAGACGATGAAATTCTTTATCCACTATCTTCATATATTAGTGAAAACTACCCTAATCCATTCAATCAATCGACCACGATTAAGTATGCTCTTATGGAGAATTCAAAGATTTCTATTGAGATTTATAATATCAGAGGGCAGAAAATAAAAACTCTTATTGATTCTAAAATGAAATATGGTCCTCATAGTATACTTTGGAACGGGAAAGACGAAAAAGGAAAGGCTGTTCCAAGCGGGGTCTATTTCTATAAAATGTCCATCGAATGTGAATCCTCTGAAGGGGGAGAAACAAGGAATTACAATAAAGTGCGCAAGACGATATTGCTGAGATAAGGAATCTAAATAATTAGTTAGTGAAAAGGCGACTCGTAAACTGGGTCGTCTTTTTATATGGGAAGGAATTGGTACCCCAGAGAGGATTCGAACCTCCGACCAACGGTTTAGGAAACCGCTGCTCTATCCTTCTGAGCTACTGGGGCTATATCAGTTGAATCAGTTCAACCAGTTCAACTAATTATGTCAATTTTATCTGCTGATAAAAAATTTTTTTCTCTGCCATTTATATTTAGTATTAGATTTCCCGTTTCTGAAATACCAGATACTTTACCAATAAATTTATTTTTAGATAGTTTTAGTAAAATTTCTTTTCCAGATAAGTAATCATATTTTTCATAATATGAAGTGAAAGGGTGTAAATCTTTATTCAAATATTTTGGGAGTTCTTTTTCAAATTTTTTCAAGAATTTTTTCAAGAATTTTTTCAATCTTATCTCCCTGCCTGTTTCAATATGCACGGAAGTTGCAATTTTACTAATTCGTTCTGGCATATTTTTTTGATTCATATTAATGCCTATCCCGATAATTGATGACTTTCTAAAATTGGAACATAGAATTCCAGCTATTTTCTTGTCTTTCCAGAATATGTCATTAGGCCATTTTATCATTAAGGGAGCATCAGGGAGAAAGTGTAATAAAATTTTATGCAGAACAATGCCCGTGAAAACTGTTACAGATGGATTGAAATTTTGGTTTAGCAAAATCATTGTGAACCACAATCCACCTTTTTCAGAGACCCATTCCCTATTTAAGCGTCCTATTCCTGATGTTTGAATTTCTGTGACTAATACAGTATCATCTAAGATTTTATTACTACTAAAAAGCCTTTTGGCTTCCAAATTTGTGGAGTCTATCTTATTGTAAAATTTTATACGCTTAAGTAGATTAGATTTCATTTTTTTACCACGGTTTACACTTGTGTGTAGTAAACAATGAATTATGACGCATCCATCTTTATATCGTTTTGTCCAACCACAACAGCTGTCTCTGCTAATATAATATTTGAACTCAGGCTTGGAAGCCTATGCTACTTTACTTTATAAAATAAGCATTGCATCTCCATAACTATAGAATCGGAGATTTTCTTCAATTGCTTTTTTGTATGCGATTTTTAGAAAGTCATAACCAGCAAATGCAGACACAAGCATAAGTAGAGTTGATCTTGGCAGATGGAAATTTGTAATTAATTTATCAACGATTTTGAATTTGTATCCAGGATAGATAAAAATATCAGTCCATTTCCTGCCCGAATGCAATTTGCCATTTTGGAAAAAGCTTTCTAAGGTACGAACAGTAGTTGTTCCAACAGCCACAATTTTTTTGCCTTCTTTTTTTGCTATATTTATCTTTTTGGCGGTAGCTTGGGATACTTCACAGAATTCTGTATGCATCTTATGATTCTCAATCCTTGATGTTGATACTGGACGGAAAGTATCTAAACCAACCTTAAGATTGATTGTAGCGATTTCAATCTTTTTTTCTTTAAAGTTTTTTATTAGTTTTTTATCAAAGTGCAATCCTGCAGTTGGCGCTGCAACAGAACCTTTCTCTTTTGCAAATATTGTTTGGTAACGTATTTTATCAAATGGTATAGCTTCTCTTTTTATGTATGGGGGGAGTGGGACTTTTCCAATTTTATCTAAAATTGCAAAAAAGTCTTTCTCAAAAGAAAATTTTACAATTCTTTCACCCTGCTTCTTATGTTTAATGATCTCTCCTGTCAAAATTCCGTCTTCAAAAATTACTTTGTTTCCTACTTT
>CAYNOU010000088.1:0-7690 GCA_964398885.1 uncultured Candidatus Cloacimonadota bacterium
TGCCATATAAATAGTTAACTGTTATTCTAGCAACCACTTTTTTTCTATTACGCCTTAATTTGCTATTAGAGAAATCTTGAATTATTTCACAGAATCGGTGTACTCTCGTTAGTACGCAAAATCCAAAAACTTCACTAAAAGTACAAAAGGTACAGAAAATTTATCGTTTAGTAGTCATTATCCTTCTTTTAAAATTTTTACTCAAAATGATACACATTCTTAATATACAAATTTCTAATTTATTATAACCTACTATGGATTCCCGACCTGTTCAGTCTTCCCGATGAAATCGGGAAGACTAATAGGTTCGGGAATGACAAAGCAGAGATAGAATTCAGTATCAAATTTTCCACCGGAGATGGATCCCGGCCCGCCGCTTCGCCTGTCCGCCGAACAAGTTCTTTGGAAGGCGGGCTTTGGCAGGCGGTCACCTTTGGTGGACAAGTTTCAAGTATCAAATATCAAACATCAATCTCTTTACCCACAATGCAGTTCTATCTCTATTTTTTATAAAATTTTCCACCATAAAATCTCTATCTATATTTACATTATCATTAAATACTTCTCTGCCATTTATTTTAACAGACACAGGATTTTCCAAGTTGACTATATCAGGATACAGATAAATTGCAAATCTGCCCGCTCGCGATGTCTCTATATCAAAATGGTTTCCAAAGTATGTTGCTATAATAGCTCCTGATGGTTTATTATATTTAAATGCATCATAATAGGTTGTATCCGGAAATTGACCATGCAATTCAATTTGCTCTTTTCCTCGCAAAACTGTCAGTTTAACTTCATCTCCTCTTGATTTAAATGTTTTCAAACTATCCATATCATCAATATCTTTTATTTTAACACCATCCATTTTGATAATAACATCTCCGGGCACCAAACCAATCTCTTTTGCAACACATTCTCCTTCAATACAATTCTTCACTTTAATCCCGGATTTATCATAATCCGTATCATGATAAAATCCAAATTGAATCCCATCATCGGTCATTTCTATTTGGTATTTCTTTTGCCATTTTTTTGCAGTCTTCGTAGTATCCAGACTTACAATTTCTATCCAATCGCATTGACTGAAATCTGATGAACAGCACTCCCAGTAAATATTTGGTCTAAATACATCTCTAACATGATTCTTCATATGCTTAACTATTATAGGAATCTCTTGCTCGGCATAAGTAAATTCATGCCCAATTCCAAAATATTCTTTATAAAGTAAATTCGCTCCTGCTTCCAACGATAATTCCATAAGTGGTTTCATTTTTGCTGACGGATACAATCTGTCTAAATCCGTATTTATTGCATAAACTGGCCTATTTATAAGATTGGAAAGATAAACTGGGGTATCGGTTACTATTGACCCAACTGAAATATATCCATTCAGAGGATAAAGAGCTGCAAAATCATTGGGGTCAACAAATGCAAAATGAAAAGATGCAGACCCACCATCTGAAAAACCTGTCATCCATATTCTGTCATCATCAATATTATAATTTGATTTGAGAATTCGTATCTGCTGTTTGATATTATTTATTCCATTCAAATCCCACCAGACTGTATCTTTATTTCCCATTGGGAATAGCATCAACCAGTTATTTGCTTCAGCAAACCTTATAAAAGAATTCTCTTTTATATATTCTTCATAACCTTTTATGAAATCCTGTCTGCTAACACCTCCATGTAAATAAATAAGCAAAGATGTTCTTCTTTGTGAGTTATAATTTGATGGGACATAAACAAAATATGGAGCTTGCAAAGTATCATTAATCTGATTATAATATTGAATAAATACACCTGTGCTATCTGGCTGTGGAAATTCATTCCAATTTGAAAGAAGCGTAAAAAGTGAATCGTTTGATATCGTTTTATCATCTCTTAATTTAATAATACTTTGGTTAAAGTTATCTTCTTGAGAAAATAACAAACTTACACTAAACAGTAAGATTAATATTATAATAAATTTTTGTTTATTCATACTGTCTCCAGATATATGTTTTTATATGCGTTCTGCAAAATAAGGTTTTTCTGACCTCACCTCAATCCTCTCCTAAAAGGAGAGGAGGACAAAATTCTCCTTCTCCTTATAGGAGAAGGAGTTAGAGGTTGAGGTTAATTAAAAGTTTCTTATAATATCTCATAAAAAAATGAAAATGATCTATTTTGCAGATCTCATATATTTTTATCAAAAAAATAATGAAGAATTTATAGTGTCAAATTATCCTAATTATTCTTGAAATGTTAATTAAATTTTAAGGTAGTAGGATAGAAACTATTCATACAAGTTTTTTAAAAAAAGTTTGACAAGTATTTTTTTGAAACTTTAATTTTGTTATCTAATTTATGAAGCATTTGGAAAAGTTAATGTCTTAGACAGGTGTTTATTATTAGAGTGAAAACTTCAAAAATGGGGTTTTATATGCTGATTATTTCAGTCTAATATATGTTATGCGGCCCATTGGTATCTGATGTAGGTATGGTCAAGCGAAACGGCGGCAGCCAGCATTACCAGGAAGGGAGATGATCAGCAACGAAGTAACTGGTACTGGTGAAGTTATGCGTATCGTTTCCACAAATCTAGATCGAAAGGAGGATTCTGATGTCAGTAGAAGAAAACAAGGCTTTGATCCAACAAGTTGTTGAAGAGGCGTCTAATAAGGGAAACCTATCTGTAATAGACGAGATTCTTTCTCCCGATTATGTCAACCACAGTCTCCCTCCAGGAGTGCCGAATGATCGGGAGGGATACAAACAAATGGTCAAAATGAACCACACGGCTTTCTCTGACTTCCATATCACGATTGAGGACGTGATAGCCGAGGGGGACAAGGTAGTGCTTCGCTTCAACTGGAGTGGAACGCACAAAGAGGAATTTCAGGGAATTTCTTCAACAGGCAAGCATATAATTGTAAATGCTATCACTATCTACCGCATTGAAGGCGGGAAGGTAGTGGAGCAGTGGGCCCAGATGGACAGCATGGGCATGATGCAACAGCTCGGCGTTGTGCCATCGCCCGGGCAGGGGAAGTAACCCCTGTACCCGCCTTTCCGTTGAGGTAAGTTTGGAATAAGTCAAAGATGGTTTCAGCCACATCGCCTTATACAGGGTTACCGATTTCGCTGCGCTTCGTCTAAATCGCCTTCAGCGACTTCAGCAACCCCGAACCTTACACCACCAGGTAAGTGGGCATCAATTCGAGGCAAGGGGCCGCATAACACCCGCTGCACCTGACCGCGTATAACTGGGCCAAATTCGAGGGTTCGCACGCTAGAGAACATTCTGTGTAATGAACGCACGCGACCAAGAACCGGCGGCAGGTGAGCTCTTCCGTTAGAAGGCAAAGTTTGATTTTTATTAAGAGGAGGTTTCAATGAAAAAACTTATTTTCATATTTATCTTGTTTATTTATTCGTTTGTTTATGCTCAATTTAATCCTCCACAAAACCTTGAAGTTGAGCAAGAGTATATATTCCCATGCAATTATTTTTATTTATCTTGGGAACCTCCTGAGCCAGGAGTTCCTGAGCTTATTAACTACAATATTTATGCGAATTGGGAAGTTTTTGATACAGTCCCGGTAAATATATTAACATATTCAATGGTCGACTCTGTTCCTCCTGATTCAAACGGATGTATCTATTTTTATATTACTGCTCTCTATGAAAATCCAAGTGGGGAATCACCTCCATCAAATATTGTAATGTGTAATTATTGGATATCAGTGGAAGATTACTTTATAGACACTTCTACCAGGTTATTAGGTAATTATCCAAATCCATTCAATTCTACCACTTTTATTAGTTTCAGCCTCCAAAAAGATTCTTATATAACTCTATCAATTTTCAATGTAAAGGGTGAGTTTATAAAGATTCTTTTAAATGGTCATAAATTTGCAGGAGTTCATAATATTATATGGGATGGTAAAGACAATTTTGGTACATCTGTTTCATCAGGAATTTATTTTTGTAATATTCAAGTTGGTAAATATTCATCATCAAAAAAGATGTTATTAGTAAAATAGACTTTGCCTTCTAACCCCCGCTTCACCTGAAAGAAACGCTGCCGGGTTTTGAATTTTTTAGTTTAGTTGGCATTAAAAGTTCATTTGGAGAATTTATAGATTATCAGCATTTGCGTTTCTGCAGGTGAGCTTTTCCGTGAGGAGCGTGTTAGAATTATTGGTCAGGTCAGTCTAAAATATAATTCTTATTATAATTAAAAGGAATTTAATATGCATAATGAGTTTACAGCAATAATTGAAAGAGACGAAAATTGGTATATTGCATATTGCCCTGAGATTCCAAGAGTAAATGGTCAAGGGCGAACCATTGAAGAATGTAAACAAAGTCTCTCTGAAGCAATTACTTTAATTCTTGAAGACCGTAGAGAAGATGCGTTTTGTGGTTTACATAAAATTATTTTAAATTAACATATTATCCTGATATTTAGGGATAAAACTTATATTATATAGGAGGAAATATGCGAAAGTTCTATTTAATCTTTATAATAATCGTAATCTTTATTCTTGGTTGCTCAAATAAAACAACATCACCAGTAAATGGAAATAATGACGATTATTCAAAAGTTGATTCATTAGCATATTCTGTTGACGAAGAACTAACTTCTGCTAATCTTAGATTTGCTCTTAAAGTTTTTAACAAAATTGAAGAGCAAAACAACAATGAAAATATTTTCATATCCCCATTAAGTTTATCTATTGCTCTTGCAATGACTTATAATGGTGCTTTAGAAGAAACTTATAAAGCTATGTCAACCACTCTGGAATTTCAAAATATGAGCTTGGATAAAGTAAATGAAGAATTCCTAAAACTAATTAAAAGTCTTCAAAGTTGTGATTCAAAGGTGGAATTAAGCATTGCAAATTCAATCTGGATAAGAGATGGTTTTCCTGTTAAACCTGATTTTATTGCAAGAAATGAAAATTTTTATTTGTCTCAAGTTTCTAATCTTGATTTTAGTTTGCCCAATGCTCCAGATATTATAAATAATTGGGTTGAAGAGAATACTAATGGCAAAATTACTGATTTAATTCAGCAAATCGAACCAGTAGAAGTGATGTTTTTGATAAATGCATTGTACTTTAAAGGACAATGGAAATTTCAATTTGATGAAGCTGATACGGAAGAAGATAATTTTCATCTTTCTGATGGGACTACAAAAATTGTTTTAATGATGAAAAATTCAGGTAAGGATTATACTTATTATTTCGATGATAATTTTAGTGCTGTGAGAATGCCTTATGGACGAGATAAAATATCAATGTATGTTTTTCTTCCTGATTGGGAATATAATTTAGATGATTTCATAGCAAGCATAGATGCTGAAAATTGGAATAATTGGATGAATTCCTTTGATAGTTTATCAAATATCTTTGAATATGAAGAAGAATATGAATGTTTTGAATTTAGACTTCCAAAATTTAAGCTGGAATATGAAAAAGAACTTAATGATGCTTTAATTGCATTAGGAATGGAAATAGCATTTAATCCTTCTGCTAATTTTGGAGGAATGTCTGATGTAAAACCTCTTTGGATTAATTATGTAAAACAAAAGGCGTTCATAGAAGTAAACGAACAAGGAAGCGAAGCTGCTGCCGCAACTGTTGTTAGTATGGAAAGTTTTATTCCACCAAATTTTATTGTAAACCGTCCATTCTTTTTTGTAATAAGAGATGATAGGTCAGACACAATATTATTTATGGGAAAGATTCTTGACCCAAGTTACGAATAACAAACATTATTTCAAAAATAATCAAGTAGAAATACTAAGTCACCCGTTGTTGTTTTTGATCTAAATTTTTCAAAAATTTGAAGCAGAGTTATCAAATCAATTAATTACAATTACAAAAAACAAAAAACTTGACTCGTGTCCCACTTGGGATACATTTTGTTTATATGGAGGACATTATGCCAAAAAGCGAAATGCTAAGAGCTAGAATCGAGCCCCGATTAAAATATGAGGTGGAAGCCATTTTTAGAAAACTTGGATTATCCACATCCGAAGCTATAAATCTTTTTTATACCCAGGTTCAATTGCGAAAGGGTTTACCTTTTCAAGTTGCTTTGCCAAATGAATTAACTTTGAAAACTTTTAAGAATACTGATAAAAATGAAGATATTGTCAATTCTGATAATTCTGATGAAATGTTTGATAAATTAGGTATTTGATGTTAAAGCCATCATATACAAAGCAATTTGAAAAAGACCTGAAGAGAATGATAACATGGGGTAAAGATAAGAATAAAATTAAACAAATAATGCTTTCCTTAATTAACGAAGACCAGCTTGATAGAGAATTCAGAGAGCACAAACTCTTGGGTATTTTCCAAGGTCGAAGAGAATGCCATATTGAGTTTGACTGGCTTTTAATTTACAAACTTGAACCTAATAGAATTATTTTTGAAAGGACAGGGTCACATTCAGATTTATTTAGATAGCTTTGAATTATTTCTTAAAATAAAAGATACTACTGTCAAGTCAAGCACTTTCTCGTTCCCAATCCCCTGATTGGGAACGCAATAATTTATTTAACTAATTGTTTATGTTAAAATTTTTCGGGGAAAATCTGAAAAAGAAATTATTGATATCCGAATCCTATTCAAAGAATGTGTTTCTTCCTTTTGAATTTACAAGTACAAAATAAATTAGTCGGAACGAAGAATCATGATTTGTATAATGTTTTAATAATTCTAATACTTCTAAATTTTAGTCTTTAAATTTAAAATTTTTAAGGCATTATCCTTCTACCCATTGCATTGCTTCTGCCCGGAGAATTATCATATATCTCAGAAACATAATAGATAACTGCTATAAATTGTTTACTAAACTTTCCATGAAAATAGCTATGAACAAGATTAACATATTTTACAACATTCTTTTCATATTCAGTAAGATTTGGGTCATCTGGATGTAATAATCTTACAATTGTCTTGAGCTTAAAACAAGGAATATCTAGAAATACAATAGTAGAGATAGGGTTTGTCATCTGATTAAGAAATGTCTGGGTTTCAAATTCTGGCGTGGAATATAACTCTAATGAGACCTGTTTATCTAAATCAAACAGAGAATCAGCATTTTGGTAAAACGATGCGAGATGGTCTAATTTTTCTGGAAAAGGTGCATCATTAGTATCTTCAAGAAGCTTGATAATCTCAGACAATTTTTCTCTTTTCGGCAAAAAACCCATCCCTTTGACTGCATTATTTAATTTTAATTTAGAGTCTTTTCTTTCAAATCCATAAGAAGCAACAATGCCATTATGAGGACCTGCGAGTTCGGGCATTTCTTTTCTTCTGAATCTTTCAATTGTGTTTACTCTTCTTTGAATATTCCATTCTATAAATCTCTCAGGAAAATTTTGAAGTTCAAACTTCTGCCATTTGCCATCAACCTTAGCCTGTATTGTACTGTCGCCAGATTCAGGAATAATAACATTAGTCTGGTGGAAATAACTATCTTTCCAGAAATCTGAAGAAGCATAAATATTACCTTTATCCTCGGATTGCTTTTCACATGACAACAATACTACAAAAATAAATAACAGACCTATAAGCATAAATCTCTTTATCATCGTTTATATCTCCTTTTAATTTTATTAATATGAGATCTGCAAAATAGCATTCGCGTGTCATTCCCAACTTGATTGGGAATCCACAAACCT
>CAYNOU010000089.1:0-7363 GCA_964398885.1 uncultured Candidatus Cloacimonadota bacterium
AATTAACTAAAAAACAGGCAAAAGAATTTGGAATGGGAATAGAAATAAATGATGATGAATATGAAATATTGGTAATTGATTCGGAACAGCTTAAGTAAGTAAAGATACATAATTAATCATATTTATGGAGAGGGAACCTTTATAAAATTAAATTTGGAGAAAAAATGTTGAATGAAATGTTCAAAACTATGTTTAATCCTCCCGATGTATCGGGAGGGAAATCCCGAATACTTTCGGGGAAAACAAGAATTATCTTATTATTTATTATGGCTTTTTGCAGCTCATATTTATCAGCAACAATTATTAACATACCTGCAGACCAACCCACAATACAGGCAGGCATTAACATAGCCGTTGATGGTGACATTGTTCTAGTACAACCTGGAACTTATGTAGAAAATATCAATTTTAACGGCAAAAGCATTACAGTTGGCTCTCTATTTCTAACCACACAGAATACTTCTTATATTTCACAAACCGTTATTGATGGAGGTAGTAGTGGCAGTGTTGTTACTTTTGAGAATGAGGAAGATTCTAATTCAGTGTTAAATGGATTTACAATAAAAAATGGTAGCGGAACTTATGCTGACCCTGATGGAGATGGTGATTATGACGACTATGGCGGTGGAATTTTCTGTCATTATTCCAGTCCGATTCTGGCAAATGTTACTATAACAGTAAATAGTGCTGATTATGGTGGTGGGATTTACTGTGATTATTCCAGTCCGAGTTTAAAAAATGTTACAATAACTGGAAATACAGCGGATGATGATGGCGGTGGGATTTATTTATATAATTCCAATCCGACTTTAAATAACGTAACTATATCAAATAATTCTTCTTATGGTTATTATGGTGGTGGTGGGATTTACTGTGGCAGTTATTCCAGTCCGAGTTTGGTAAATTCTACTATAAGTGGAAATAGTGTTGTTGGTGATTATTCTGATGGTGGTGGGATTTACTGTTATTGGACTTCCAGCCCGAGTCTAATAAATGTTATTATAACTGGAAATAGTGCTGTTGGTGATTATTCTTATGGTGGTGGAATTAACTGTGCCAGGTATTCCAGTCCGAGTCTGGTAAATGTTACTATAACAGAAAATAGTGCTTTTGAAAAAGGTGGTGGAATTTACTGCTGGTTTGATTCTAATCCCAGTTTAGTAAATTGTATTCTCTGGAATGATTCTCCGCAAGAGATTTATTTCTCTGAACATGGTGATCCGAACACTATTACAATTTCTTATTCAGATGTCCAGGGTGGTGAAAGCGAAATTATAACTAATAATAATGGAACAATAAATTGGTTAGAAGGAAATATAGATGCAGACCCATTATTTTTAGACCCGGCAAATGGAGATTATCATTTAGCTGAAAATTCACCTTGCATAGATGCTGGAGACCCTGATTCACCTTTAGACCCTGATGGCACAATAGCAGATATGGGTGCATATTATTATCAAGGTGAAATTACCTTAATCTGGCCTGGAGATACGGATTATAGTGGAATTGTTAATGAGGAAGATATATTACCAATAGGTGTTTATTGGAGAGATACAGGCTCTCCCCGAAGTTCAATTTCATTTGAATGGAAAGCGAACAATTATCCTGGTGGTTGGGAAGAACCTTTTGCTTCATTGGCAGATTGTAATGGAGATGGAGAGGTTAACATAACAGATGTCTTAGCAATTTGCTTAAATTGGAATAAAACCCATTCAACAGTCCTTGAAAGTCCTTTTACTCCAAATAATTTAGAACAATATAGAGATAATTTTGTTGAGATTTACAACTCACTTGGTAACAGTGAAATTGAAATTAAGATAAGAAATCATATTGCTGAAAAATTTGATTTACCAATAATTGAGATTGTGAAGGTAAATAAATTATATCAAAATTATCCTAATCCATTTTCCACCAGAGGTGGATCCGCCTCAGGCAGAAATCCCGATAATGCCGGTCCCCGTGTACACGGGGATAATCGGGGAGGGACAGTCATTTCTTTCTCATTAACTACCGCAAACGCCGAGAACGCAAAGATTGAAATTTATAATATCAAAGGACAGAAAGTAAGGAATTTGGAAAGCGGAGAATGGAGAACGGAGAACGGAAAATACACAATAACCTGGGATGGCAGAGATGAAAACAACAGGCCGGTTTCATCAGGGATTTATTTTTATAGGTTACAAAATAATAATAAAGTGATAGATTGTAAAAAGATGCTCATAATAAAATAAAGAAGGATAAAAATGAAAAGATGTTTATTTATTGTTCCGATAGTTATTTTACTTTTACTTGTGGGATGTGGAGGAAATGGGAATGGGAATGGAACTGAACCAGATACACAGTTAAGGTTAAAAATAGAACCATCTGAACAGACAATTGGAGTAAATGCCATAGCCACTTTTTCAGTTAAGATAGAGAATGCAGTAGATTTATTTGCATTTTCAGGTGAGATTATTTTTGATAGCACATTAATTGAATTGCCGGAGAATCCTGTTACCAAAGGTGAATTCTGGAATAGTGAGACATTAAAAGAAAGTATTAATGAACCTGGTTGTTTGAATGTTTGTATTGGTTTGACCCAGACTGATGGTTTTGATGGGATTGATGGAGATGGCACACTATTTTATTTTACATTAAGAGGAGTTAGTACAGGTGTAAGTTCTATTACTATTAATCCAGGAACTTTAGAATTGATTGATGAGAATGCAGAACCAATTTATGATTTTGAAGAGATTGAAGTAAGTGGGAGAGCATTAACTATAGAATAGATATGTTGTAAGATAAAAACTTCTTAAAGAAGATGCTTCTGATAAAATAAGGAAATATACATTCCTATCACTCTTACAAATTTTGCACCGAGTTAATATTCAGGTGAAATATATATGTCCCGAAAAGAATCGGGACACTTCATTAAATAGGAAGAAATTTAATCCCAGTGAAATGATTAAAAAGATTTCACGGGACAGGCAGGGCAGGCAAAGGAGCATGAAAATTTAAGATGGTTTGGAGTCGGCAAGTCTCTTGCCGAATTCAGCCGAGAGACTCGGCTACTCCATACAAATATAAAATCGATTTTCAGATGAAACATTTATGTTCCGATAATCGGGACACAAAGGAGCATAAAAATGCTATTTCAGTTAATTAATGTTGTTATATTCTTTTTTTTGTGTCCTTTGTGCCTGCTTTGAGTCCTTTGTGGTTAATCTATTTTCAAGGGGAAATTATCTATTTTTCAGAATTCTTATGAAATTAATATCAAGGAGAAAGGTATGGATTACGAAGGCAAGGCTTTAACCATTGCTGGCTCTGATTCAGGCGGAGGAGCTGGCATCCAGGCAGATTTGAAAACCTTCCAGGCTTTTAATGTTTTCGGTATGTCTGCTGTAACATCTGTAACATCGCAGAATACTTTGGGGGTGCGCTCTATTCACGATATACCTCCGAATGTTGTTGGCGACCAGATAGATATGATAATGGAAGATATCGGAACAGATGCAGCAAAGACTGGGATGGTCTCAAATAAAGAAATAATAGAAATAATTGTAGATAGGGTTAAAAGATACAAAATAGAAAAATTAGTAGTTGACCCTGTTATGATTGCAAAAAGTGGTGTTCGTCTCTTAAGGAAAGATGCAGAAAAGGCACTTATAGAAAAACTATTACCTGCGGCTTTTCTTGTAACCCCTAATGTTTTTGAAGCAGAAATAATCAGTGGCATAAGCATTAAAAATATTGAAGATGCTAAAGAATCAGCTAAGCTTATTCAAAAAATGGGAGCAAGGAATGTCGTTTTGAAAGGTGGTCATTTTTCAGGTGAAAATGCAATTGATATTCTTTTTAATGGCAAAGATTTTACTTATTATGAAGCAGAAAGAATTCATACCAAAAATACTCATGGAACTGGTTGCACCTTTTCAGCAGCAATAACCGCTGGATTAGCTAAAGGAATGACTGTCCACAACGCCATCAAAGTTGCGAAGGATTACATTACTAAAGCAATAAGAAATGCACCTACTAATATAGGGAAAGGACATGGCCCCATCTATCATAATATTGAACCATTAGAAATATCAGTATTTGAGGAATCTGCGGAAGATTTTGATAAATGGTTTAGCAAGAACAAAATTGTTTTTGAATCTGAATTTCTGGCAGAAAAGCATTTTTTATCTAACCCCAAGAATTCGGTTAGTATTGGAGTTGGAAGTGGGTTATTTGCATCAAGGTTGGGTATTGAATACGGCGTAGAATCTTCAAAAGAAATGGCAAAATTAGCTGAAAAAAGAGGGATTAAAGTGAAAATAGGAACCGCTGAAAAAGTTCCTTTTGAAGACGAAAGGTTTGACACTGTTTTGCTGAGCACCATCTTGAGTTATGTAGATGACCCTCAAAAGGCAGTGAGTGAAGCATATCGGATATTAAAACACAATGGATATATTGTTGTCTCATTTCTTGCAAGAGAAGGTTCTTATGCGTTGATGTATGATTTGGCATATCTGCGAGGAAAGCACGACTCTGAAACTGCACCAAAATATCCTTACCCAGTTAAATTTATCAAAGATACTCATTGGCATTCCACAAAGGAAGTAAGTAATCTCCTAAAAAAAGCTGGCTTTGTTGATTTAAAATATGTGCAAACTTTTACAAAACATCCTAAATATACAAATGATAAGTTAGAAGAGCCAATAGAGGGTTATCAAAAAGGGGATTACATTGTTATTCAAGGGAGAAAGAGATGACTATTTCAGCGAGACTCAGAAAAGATGCAGACGATATATGGAAGAAGATATATGAACATCCATTTGTGACAGAATTATATAAAGGCACTTTACCGATAGAAAAATTCAAGTTTTATGTCTTGCAGGATTACAACTATCTCATTTCAGCTATTAGAAATTTTAGCATTATTGCTTCCAAATGTGATACTGTGAAAGCTATGCGAGAAGTCGTGGAAATTTTACATCTTGAATCAGTAAGTGAATTTAGGGGTTATGAAAAATCATTAAAGGAATTAGGATATACCCTTGCAGATGCTGTCAATATTCAGCCCATTCCTATGAATGTATCTTATGTAAATTTTCTTCTCTCAACAAGCTCATTAAAATCTTATGCAGAAGCTATCACATCTGTGTTACCATGTTTCTGGACTTATGCTGAGATTGCAGAGTATCATAAAAATAAATTGCAGAAAAATGAGAATAGATTATATACAGAATGGGCTTCGGTGTATTTATCAGAACCTTATCTAAAGTTAGTTAGAAAAATCAGAAATCTTGTGGATAATGCAGGTAGAGGTTTTTTGTATGAAAAGTTAAAAAAGATATTTATAACTGCAAGCAGATACGAATATATGTATTGGGATGCAATTTATAGTATGCAGACCTGGGCTATTTAGTGTCCATCCATAAACCCCGTTAGATAAAAATTCTATAGAATGTTTCCAAGATGTTATATATAGTTATCTAACGGGGTAAACTTAAGCTTTCTGATTAAATTATTATAAGCGGGGATTGCAAAAAAATTTTTTCTAAATAACTTTTTATTTGACAAGTGAAATTACAAGATTAAGTTATGAACATAAGTTCATTAAAAGTTATACAAAGATTAAACACTTTGTACTTTATAAAGAATGTCTGATATAGAGGTAATTATATGAATAAGAAACTTTTTTACTATTCGTCAGTAATTGTATTGTTAGTGTTAGAAATGTTAACAGTTGGCTGTAATAAAAGGTCAAAATATCAGGCAAATCAAAAGGAAAAGAGTGCATTGAGAACAAAAGAACTTCATCCCGACAACTCGGGACCAATCTCTCCAATGACTGAATCGCAAATTTACATAGAGATAAAAGCAGAAGGAGAAATTCTTCATTATCAAAGAGAAGCTTTTTTGGCTGAAGAGGATTTTTCTGAAATTCTAAAAGCAAAAGAGAAATTTCAATCTGAAAAGACTGATGCTTTTAAAAAAATCCTGAAAAGATACAATAGACAAATCGTTAATCTTAATATGGAATTTGATGAAACAAGAAAATCCATTATTTTTATTTGTGATATAACCGGTGCAAAAGAGGGAAATTGGTTTGACTTTGATTGGTTCTTAAGACCTTTGAGTTTAGACTTTCTTGATAATCATTTTGAAAGAAGAGAAAAAGAACTTTTCTGGGAAGGGAAAGTTGATGGTAAAATGACAAGGATAAGCATAAAATTTCCTTTCTGCATTTCCAATTGCCATGAGCATGTCTGGCCAAGATATAAATAAATGTAGAATTATGTATAAAGCTGGTTAAGTATAATTTATGAATAAAAAACAGAGATACAGAATTCACAAGAGCCCACCAGCAAATGAAATATGGCTTTTTGTATGGTTTAGAAGAGGGGGTGAAAAAATTTGTGAACTTTTAACTGGATTTTTTTCTTTAGAACGGCAAGGCCAGAGAAATAGAAGAAGTGCCATAATTAGCAGTATTATTGGATGTTAGAGAAATATATGCCCTAATGATTATACTTATAAAATAAGAAGATCTTTGTGTTCTTTGTGAACTTTGTGGTTAATATTACACATAACAATAAAGCTAAAAAGGAGCAAAAATGAAAATTACAATAATCTATGATAACACAGTTTACAAAAAAGAACTCCGTTCTGACTGGGGTTTCTCTTGCCTTGTAGAAGTTGAAAACACACCAAGGATTCTTTTTGACACTGGGACAAATGGTTCTATCCTTCTTTATAATATGAAAAAACTAAACATAGACACCACTTCTATTGATGAAGTCTTTATCTCTCATGCTCATTTTGACCATACTGGTGGTCTATCAGCTTTTCTTAATGTGAACAATAATGTTAAAGTTTATGTCCCTGTTTCATTTGGAGGAGTTCGTGGACCAAAGGAAGTAATATCTGTAAGTGAACCATTAAAGATTCATGATAATGTTTTTTCTACAGGTGAACTTGACTCCATAGAGCAATCTATGGCAGTTAAAACAGAAAAAGGTATAGTTTTAATCGTTGGGTGTTCACATCCTAAGATGTCACATATTCTTGATGCAGCGTCGCAATTCGGGAAAGTGTATGCAATTATTGGTGGAATGCATGGATTCAGTGAATTTGAGCTGTTCAAAAATTTAGAACTAATTTGTCCTACACATTGTACACAACATCAAGCAGAATTAAAATCTCTATATCCAGAAAAATATATTGAAGGTGGAGCGGGAAGAATAATTGAAGTTCAAGAAAATATATATAATAGAATAGGGCAGTAAACTGCAACTAACCGCAGAGAACGCAAAGAAGGCGCGAAGTTCATCGAATTATTTTAGGTAATTGACTTATTTTCGGACCAAGCATAAAATTGGCTTGGTTATGAAGG
>CAYNOU010000090.1:0-7355 GCA_964398885.1 uncultured Candidatus Cloacimonadota bacterium
TCAGTTTTGATAAACCTGAAATTAGACATGGGAAGATAGAGACTAACCTTACTTCAAAAATATCAACTCCAGGTGAGCCAATAATTCCTTTCCATTCTGCAAAAATATTACTCCCTTTTGGAGAACAAATATCAAGTGTTAGGGTAAATCATTCAGATTGGCAACTCATTGATAAAGGAGTCTATATTGATTTTGCAAAAACTCCCCATCCAACAAATTCAAATGCGATAACTCCAACTGAAAAAAATATAGCAATCTATTCATCTGACAAACCTTATCCTATTTCAGAATTTGAAGTTTTAAATACAGAACTTTTCGCTGGTCATAGCATAGCAATCATCAATCTGTTCCCAATTAGATATCTGCCCAGGGTTGGAATTATTCAATATTCATCTGAGATGGAATTGAGTGTCATAACAAAATCTGATGAAAAATTATCAAATTATCAATCAAAGATGCTTTGTAATTCAAATTCTATTTTGGAAAGATTAGAAAAATTAGTGGAAAATAATGAAGTATTAAATTCCTATTTTGATAAGGAAAAATCTAAATCTGGAAGGGATAACTTAATTAATCCTGATTATCCGCACGATTATATCATTATCACCGGAGAGAATTTTGTTTCACTATTTGATGACTTTGTAAATTGGAAAATTGGATTCGGTTTGAATCCTGCTGTTTATACAATTCAAGAAATAAATACTGAATATACTGGAACAGATAATGCTGATAAATTAAGAAATTTTATTATTGATGCTTATACTTCCTGGAATTCTTCGGATTATCCACTTGAATATGTGCTCTTAGGCGGAGATGACGAAATCGTCCCTTTACGGAAATTGTATGTTGATGCTGGGGGCACAATTGGTTATATTCCTTCTGATTTCTATTTTTCTGCATTGGATGGTAATTTTGATTATAATGGAAATGGTATTTATGGTGAATATCCTGCTGATAGTGTTGATTTCATCCCTGAAATTGCAATTGGTAGAATTCCGGGTGATACAGAAATTGATTTTAGTAATGCTTTATACAAGATAATGGATTATAAGGAAAATCCAAAACCGGCTCTGGAAAAGGCTTGTATGGTTGGTGAGAATCTCAATTGGAATCCTGTTACCTGGGGTGGTGATTACAAGGACGATATTCTAACTCGTATTCCAGCAAATAACTATCATTTCTATACCCTTTATCAACGAGATGGAACATACTCAGAGCAGGCAGTTGTAAATATGCTTAATAATGGCGTTGGTATTATGAATAATATGGGCCATGCAAATTACTGGATTTTAATGGGAATGAGTCCAAATCAAGCCGACCAATTAATAAACAATGAGTATGGGCTAATGTATAGCCAGGGTTGTCTCCCTGCTGCTTTTGATGAGGGAACAAGCAATGGTAATGAAGCTGTTGCAGAAAGATTAATTATCGCCTCAGGCGGTCCGATGGCTTTTATTAGCAATACCCGTTATGGCTGGTATAGTCCTGGTTCTATTGAAGGTCCATCCCAACAGTTTGACAGAACATTCTTTGATGGCTTATTTGCAGAAGATATCAAACAATTAGGTAATTGCAACAATTATTCAAAAATATCACTCATTAACCAAGCAGATAATCCGTGGATACGATGGTGTTATTACGAACTTATTTTGTTTGGCGACCCTCATACTGAAATTATTACCCTTGATGGCGAGTTTCCTTATGTAACTGCCACTAACATTATTATGAATGATGAATTAGGAGATGGAGATGGTATTGTAAATCCCGGTGAAGATATAAAAATGATTATATCGTTAAAAAACCTTCCTGATTGGCAACCCGCTTACGATGTCTCGGTAACAATGAGATACCAGGGAGATGAACTCACTTTGATTGATAGTATTAGTTATTTCGGTAATATTTCTCCAGGACAGATTTCTATAAATATTTCCAATCCCATTGTTTTTCATGTGGCAGAAGACTGCGGTTATAATGTTCTGGAGTATCAGCTTTATGTAACAGCTAATACTAATTCTTCTTATCCATTTGAAAAAACCTATTCTCATAATATTGATGTTTCTATAGTGCAATATAATTGGCCATTATATCTTGGTTATGAAGTAAAATGCTCGCCTGTGGTTGTTGATTTTGATAATGACAATGAAAATGAAGTCTTATTTGTTGACAGAGCAGGAAAAATTTACTCTATTGAAGCGGATGCAAGCATCTCTGATGGTTTTCCTGTTGATCTTGGTGAAGAAGCATGGTCTTCAATAGCTGTGGGTGATATTGATAATGACCAGCAATATGAAATAGTTTTAACCACCCGATATAATAAAATCTATGCTATTGATAATGATGAATCTATAATATTTGAATATGAAACTGGCGGACAGATGATTTGCACTCCTACAGTTGCGGATTTAGATGGGGATGAAGAATTAGAGATTATTGCACCTTGTTTGGATGGAAAATTATATGTAATTAAAATAGATGGTAGTGATTATCCAAATTTCCCTTACTCTCTTGGTTCACCAATATTTGCAGATGTCGCAGTTGGTGATATTAATAATGATACGGTCCAGGATATTGTTGTTGGTACATTAAATGGCTCATTATATGCCATCTCATCAGAAGGAGTAATTTTGGATGGATTTCCAATAGAAACCGATTCTCAAATTTGGTCTCCTCCCATTATCTTTGATAATAATAGTCGTATAGCTTTTAGCAGTTATGACTACAAAATCTATATTATTGATGGTTATGGTGATATAAAATGTATAAAAGATATATCATCAAATATTTTCTCTTCAATGATAGCTTTTACTCAGGAACAAGATGATGAATTCTTACTTGCATTTAATACTTTATCTGGCGAATTAGAAATAATCAATGAAAATGGTATTACTTTGCAAGGCTGGCCACAAGAAATGGGTACCGGAACAAAAAATAGTCCTGCTGCTGTTGATATAAATAATGATGGAGAAATAGAAATCTTGTCATCAACTACAAACGGAAATATACTTTGTTATTCTCTTAATGGCGAACTTCTTCCGGAATTTCCAATTACTGGTAATTTAATTATAAATTCTTCTTTGACTATTGACGATTTAGATAAAGATGGGGATTTTGAATTAATCTCAGGTACCAATTTAGGTGTAGCTGTGTGGGATTATAAAAATCCAAAAGGTTCCCTAACTCCCTGGACAATGTATAGAGGTAATATTCAACGGACAGGAAATTATAGTGATAACATTACTGTTACTTCTATTGATTCAAATTTTGAATTGAAAAATAAATTCATTCTTTACCAGAACTATCCAAATCCATTCAATCCCGATATAATCGGGACAACAATTTCTTTTCATTTAGATGTGAAGTCACACAAAAAAGCACAGATAAAGATTTATAATATAAAAGGACAATTAGTAAAAAAATTCAAAATTCAAAATTCAAAATTTAAAATTAATGAAGTTGTATGGGATGGTAAAAATGATAATGGGAATCAAGTTTCAAATGGAATATACTTTTACAAAATATTGACAGAAAATTATACCAGTCCAGTAAAAAGGTTAGTTCTTTTAAGATAAAATTTTGGTTTTACATTTTGCTTTTTAACTTTTACCTTTTGCATTTTAGTTTTAATCTTTGGTGCACCCATAGCTCAACAGATAGAGCAACTGACTCTTAATCAGTAGGTTCCGGGTTCGAGTCCCTGTGGGTGTACCATTTTTTGTTATATCTTATTTGTTATGAGTTATACTTGTAAATATACTTTCATATGAAAATCGCTTTCACCACAAAGGCGCAAAGACACAAAGAAAAAAATAAAAACATGATAAATTCATCAAAACTTACACGCTCATTCCTAAGCCCTCCCCAATTAAATTGGGGATTGGGAATGCTTACAAATGCTATTTTCATTCTCCTTTCAGGGTCGGCCAGTCTCCCAATGTATCCATTCTCCGTAGTACTACGAAGGATGAATCGGGAGCCCCGACAGGCGCCCAGACGGATAAAACTTGAATTAAAAATAATCCTAAAAATTGACAAAACATTTTAATGATTTGCAAAATTTAATAAAATGAAAAAAAAATCTATTTTTGGTAAAGAAATCTATCAATATGCAGGAGCCTTGCATGTTCATACCGGATATTCTTTTGATGCCAGTGGCGAAGTTGATGATATAATAGAATCTGCAAAGCAATGCAAATTAGATTTCATAACTATTAACGACCATTTTTCTTTAGGTGCCAAGAAAGAAATTAGCAAAAAACAATATAATGGAATTTATGTGCTGGCTGGATATGAAATGAATGATATAAATAGAAATAACCATTATCTAATATTTTCCGACAAAGAGGGATCTGCCTCCGGCAGAAATACTAATAGAGTTCTTTCCAAATCCCTCTCCGCACAGGAATATGTAAAGATTGTAGCTGAGGATAATGGCTATGGATTTATCGCACATCCGATTGAAAAAAGAAGAACAAAAAAATTAAGAACTTATGAATGGGATGCCTGGGATGCAATAGAATTTGACGGTATAGAAATATGGAATTTTCTGTCTGAATGGACAGACAGTCTTATCTTACCATTTAATCTTATATTCAAAATATTATTCCCAAATTCCGCAATAAAAAAACCATATAAAGAAATTCTAAAAAAATGGGATGAATTCAATATTAGAGGGCTTAAAAAATCTGCAATCGGAAGTTCTGATGCACATGGCAAAACTTACAAACTTGGGCCTTTGTCAATAACCTTTTTGCCGCATAAAAAACTTTTAAAGGCAATACAAACACACATTTGGCTTAGGCAAGAATTAAATAATAATACCCATTACATACAAATATTAAAGGCTCTTAAAAATGGAAACAGCTTTATTGTAAATGTTAGATATGGATACCCGGATAATTTTTACTGCTATCTTTACTCAGAAAACACCAAAAATTTTGCTCTTCCGGGCGAAGAGATTTCTCTATCTGAAAAAAAACTTTATCTTTCTGTCCAACTTCCGCAAGATTGTTTTATAAAGATTATCTTCAATGGAAAAGTTGTCTATTCGGAACTTACAACCGAAATCTCATTCCCAATTACAAAACCCGGCTTCTATCGGATTGAAGTATACAAAGGACATTACGGATGGATTTATTCTAACCCTATTTATGTCAATTAGTAAATTGGTAAATTAGTAAATTGGTAAATTGGTAACTAGTTCATGAGTTAACCAGTTCACAAATCAAGAAGGTTTTTATGTATAATATTATAGAATTAGATGTATATAATATGGCATTGGAGTTTTCAAATCTAATTTGGGAAATATGTGTAAAATGGGAATCATTTGCAAAAAATACCATAGGTTATCAACTTGTTAGATCAGCTGATTCAATTTCAGCAAATATAGCCAGCCCAGTGTAATTTAATTATGAAGTACTATGTTTATGTGTTAAGGAGTAAAAGAGATGGTAAATACTATGTTGGTTTTTCTGAAAATCTGGAGAAAAGGCTTAAACTACATAGCAAAGGTCAAGTAGTATCAACTAAGTATAGGCGACCGTTAGAGTTGGTTTATTATAAGATTAGTTTTAATAAGGAAGATGCCTTACATAGAGAAAGATACTTAAAAACAACCTATGGTAGAAGATACATAAAAAATCGAATTAAGAACCAAACACAAGGAATAAAAATATGAGTTATTACACTGGGCAAGAAGGATTTGGGAGATTTCCCTACAAAGAAAATCTGAAGTTTTGTTTTTATTCCAGAGGTTCATTGGAAGAAACACAAGATTGGTTAAGAAAAGCATACAAACGAAAACTAATAAGTAGTGATAATAAAGAGGAAATTAAATCCTTCTTATCAATATTTCCTAAAAAGTTTAACGCATACATTAACAAAATAAAGCAATATAAAAACCAGAATAATGAATAAACTAAATAATACCCAACAATATCTTACCAATTCACAAGTTCACCAGTTCACGAGTTTACTAAATTAGAGGTTAATTATGAAAAAACATTATATTGAAAATTTATCTGATTACATAGGAACTGAAATAGTTAGTTTCTTTGCAATTAGCGAAGAATCATTAAGAAAAAGTCGTGCCGGAAAATCATACATCAGAGTAACCTGTATTGATAAAACAGGTCAGATTATTGGTAATATTTGGGATAATGTAAAACATCTGGAATCACAATTTAGTATCGGAGATATTGTAAAAGTAAAAGCATCCGTTGATATTTATGAAAGTAATTTACAGTTAAATATATCTAATATCAGAAAAGCTGAAGAAAGCGAATATGAAATATCAGATTTCTCGCCTGCCACTACAAAAAATATAAATAAATTAACCGAACAATTGTTTCAATATCTTGATTCAATTGAAAATAAATATCTGAATAAATTATTACATCTTTTTTTTGATGATAAGGAATTTTTGAAGAAGTTTACCTCTGCACCAGCTGCTAAATCCTGGCATCATAATAAAATTGGTGGACTTATACACCACACTATAACTGTGACAAATATTTGCGATTCGGTCGTCCCGATATATCGGGATGATGATATTGACCGAGATTTACTCGTATGTTGTGCAATACTGCATGATATAGGAAAAGTGGATGAATACCATCTTAGACCTTTTATTGATTTTACTGATGAAGGAAAACTTGTTGGACATATTGTTATTGGTGATAAAATGGTTGTTGATAAAATTCAACAAATTAATAATTTCCCACCAATGCTAAAGAATAAGATTAGACATCTACTCTTAAGTCATCATGGTGAAAGAGAAAAAGGAGCTGTAGTTTTACCAAAAACAAAAGAAGCAATATTACTTCATTATGCAGATAATATGGATGCTCACTTAATGGGAGTGCAGGATTTAATTGAAAAAGCAAAAAAACAGAACAGGGATTGGACTGAATATAATAACTTGACAAAGAGAGAATATTATACGAAATAGTGTCATTTAATATAAGAAATTAAAAAAATTGCAGGATGCGACAAAACACAATGAAGATAACGCAAATGGATAGCAAAGAAAATAAACAAATAAGCATTTCCCTCTCCGCTTTCCTCTACAATAATAACTTCATAATATCTAACTTAACTAAATTAAAAATATGCAAATGTCAAAATTAGGTACCTGCATATTAAACGCTTGGCTATTTAATAGCCTGTCTCGGCTCCCAATGTACTCGTCGGGGCGAAGCCAAGCCGAAGACAGATAGGGAGACGGGCTAAGAGTTGCAGGAAAAAGAAGTAAATGTCACAAATAGGCCAGAAGTTCTGCTAACCAATAAAAAAACCAAAAACTAACTAAAAGGAGAAAAAATGTTGAAAAAAGTTGACTCAAAAAAGTATGCATTGGT
>CAYNOU010000091.1:0-5033 GCA_964398885.1 uncultured Candidatus Cloacimonadota bacterium
AACTCTGCCAATTTTGACTGATAGTCAGACCCCTTTTATACTTTAGTAATAGTTATATTATCGCAGCATCAGAATCTTCCTTATTTCAGATTTATATTTATCTGTTTCAATACGATAGAAATAAATCCCATTGGATAACTGTCTGCCTATGTTATCTTGACCATTCCAAACAACCTTCTCTTTTCCAGTTAAATCACCAAAACGCTTTACCAATTGACCTTTAACATTATAAATCTTTATCTGTGCTAATCCGTGTAAATCTGTGGCTGAAAAAGAGATTGTAGTTGAACCTTGCATCGGATTCGGCATACTCGAAGCAAAACCGAACACAAGCGGTTTGCTAATCATGGGTTGCTCTTCAACACCAACCTCAACTCCGGTTCCAGTCACGGTTATCGTGTCTGGCGAGGTCGTAGCATTATGGGTGAAGATGATATTACCAGTTTCAGCACCTGCATTGGTCGGAGCAAAGGTGATGTAGAACTCCATACTTTCTGCTGGTACAAGACTACCAGCAGTTGGTGTAACCGTGAATTTGGCATTATCTGACACCACTGAAGTAATATCCAACGTTGCGGTGCCAGTATTAGTCACAGTGACGCTGTCAGTCTTGCTTGAATCGACATACACATCCCCAAAAGCGATACTAGTAGGTGTGACCGAGAATGCTGGCATCAAATCTCGAATTACTGAGACGCTGTTACCATAATAATTCGCAACATAGACTCGGTTATATTGCGGGTTATAAGTAAAGGCTTTAGGACCGTTGCCGACTTCAATTGTAGTAAGTACACTATTGGTTGCACCATCAATAATTGTGATAGTCCTACCCATACTGGAGTAAGTCCCTGAATTAGCACAATAGACTTTGTTATTAGTCGGATTATAAAATAAAGCAGAAGGCTCATCTCCTACTGGAATTGTTGTGATGACACTATCGGTTGCACCATCAATCACAGTAACCGTGTCGCGCCACTGATTTGCACAGTAAACTTTGTTATTGGTTAGATTATAAGTTAAGGCATAAGGAACACGTTTTACTGGAATTGTAGTAATTAAACTATCGGTTGCACCATTAATCACGGTAACACTGCTGCTAGCAGCACTAGAATTAGCCCAATAGACCTTGTTATTGGTCGGATTATGAACGAATGCGAAGGGGTAAGTTCCGGCTTGAATTGTAGTAATTATACTATTGGTTGCACCATCAATCACGGCAACAGTGTTGTTAGACCAATTAGCACAATATACTTTGTTATCGGTCTGATTATAACCTAAGTCAACGGGCCCCCAGGGAGCGGGCGCTCCAAGTGTAATTGTTGTAATTACACCATTGGTTGCGCCATCAATCACGGTAACATTGTTGCTAGTCCAGTTAGCAGTGTATACTTTATTATTGGTCGGATTATAAACTGGGCGATAAGGACCAGCTCCTACCGGAATTGTTGCAATGACACTATTAGTTGCACCATCAATCACTCTAACACTGCCGGGATATTCCCAAGGATAAGGCATAGAAGCGTATACTTTATTATCGGTCGAATTATAACATAAGAAATGAGGATACCCTCCTACTGGAATTGTTGTGATGACACTATTAGTAGAGCCATCAATCACGGTAACAGTGTTGGCACCGTAACCCCAGTTAGCAGTATATATTTTGTTATCAGTCGAATTATAAACTAAGTGATTAGGATTAATTCCTACTGGAATTGTCGTCTCGAGCCATTGCCCATATGATATAGTAGTGAGTAGCGAGAAGATAGTCGTTAGGGATAAAAATGACAATTTTTTCATAATTCCTCCAATCCGAATACTCAATACTTCTTTTACACTTTTGTTCAACATAATAACTCCTTTCTTTGTAACCTTAATGTGTTCTACATAATTTAGTTAATTTATTAATTTAACAAATGGTTAACATTCATAAAATTTTTCCACTTTATTATCATCCGGATATTCAAGATGTTGAAATATAAGTCCCAAAGCCTTTGCATATAACTAACCCTGACCCCCCTCAATCTCACCATAAACAATTTCACATGTACTATTATTCAATAGCAATACTATTCCTACTACGGGACAGGTTACATCGTTAAAAATATAACTTCCTTCATTAAGGGTTTGTTGGTCAATAATAAAAGGATTATTAGGATCTACATAATCTAATAATATTGCTTCTCCTGAGGCATTAAGATAGTCATCATTTCCGCTTTTCTCATATCTAAAACTCCCTTGTATATTATAACTACCCACTAACTCAATTTGCATTTGCCAGTTCTGTCCATCCATAAAAAAATAAATATATCCTGTTGCTCCCACTGTACTTGCTGATTCAAAAGTAATTTCGTTTGAAGCACTTTGATAGGCATATCCAATGGATGCATCACAGCTTACATTAGAAACTGGTGAGTCAAATATAAATGTAATAGTAGAGTTAACCAGCACATGAAAGCCCTGTTTATCTTTATATTTGTTAAGAAAACTTTCATTTACATCTACAATTTTAATGAGGTCTTCAGTCTTAACTGGAACACCTCGTTTTAACTTATCCAACTCAATAATGTCAGGACGAATTTCCGGTGACAATTTTAATTTTATATCAGGTATTTCTCCCGGACATTTGTTAAGAAATTCAGGTCTTTCTTTTAGACCCTCATTCAAACACTCAATTAGAATATATTTACTCTTATAGCTCTTTAAGACTGAATCGCTCTTTTTGCGTCCAATATAACCTTCGGTAATTTCAGCTACAACAACTTCCATTATAGGAACTTCTTTATAATCAGGCTTTCTGTTAAGTTTTATTCTGTAATGAAAATTCACTTCTGTATTCTCATCATTTATTATTCTAATTGAATCAGAATACAATACTATCCAAAGAGGATTTGATTTTTTAATCTCCTTACCAGATGGAAGTCTTGTATAATTAGTTTTTTCTACCAAATGATATTCTTTCCCTTTTTCATAATTAGGATGTTCTTTCAATAAAGTAATAGTAGCATAAACATAAATAGAATCTCCAACATAGATTTTGTCTTTGGAAACATTTATTTCTATCTTTACAGGTGCTTCTGGAATAGCTGGTGGTGTGGCAACTAATGTGGTAAATAACAAAGAAATAAATATTATCAATATTGCTCCTTTACTCAATACTTCTTTTACACTTTTGTTTAACATAATTACTCCTTTCTGTCTAGTCATTTTTTTTCGTTTTATTCTTAACAATATTTTTTGGCATAATGCCATAATTCCTATTTACCCTGTGTAATATATCGTAATATATTTATTTATAAAATTTTGGGTTGGGATGCTATTACACAGGGTGAATAAGTTAACATAACCCATTTGTCCCATTAGATCCACCAGCGCCGACTTGCCGGCATCCCGTAAACGGGGCTGGCAGACTAACGGGATTTAGCCTTAATTTATTTAGTGCAATTTAGATATTTTAAAATCTCTTTTGTCAAATTTTTTTCATATTTTTAAAATTTTATTTCCATCGTAAAATGTATTATCTCATCAAAAAGAGATTTTATCGCATGTGCATAACAAAGACTTACAATTAATAAAAAAAGTAATAACCTATCCTTTGATTTCTTAGAAATTGTTATTTTTTTTTGAAAATAAATCTATTTGCAATCAAGTTTAGTATCTGTATGCCCGAATCCACCACTATCTCTTTCTGTCTTGCTTAAGGAATCACTTTCTTCTAAAATTGCATCTTCAACCTTTGAGAAAACCATTTGAGCGATTCTCATATTAGGTTTTACAATAAAATTTTCATCCCCAAAATTAAAAGTTATTATCTTAACCTCCCCTCTATAATCAGAATCAATAGTGCCTGGAGAGTTTAAAATTCCTATTTTATGATTAATTGCCAGACCGCTTCTTGGACGAATTTGTGCTTCGTATCCCGATGGAACTTCAATAGAAAAACCTGTGGGTATCAAAGCAACATCCTCAGGCAAGATTACTACATCTTTTGCTAAATCGGCAAATATATCATATCCAGAAGAATGCGGAGTCATCTTTTCTGGCAATTTCGCAGTTTTGGATAATCTTTTTATTTGAATCTTAACCATCAGAATTCTCTTGTCGTAATGTAAACACAAATCTTTTTCAAAAATTCTGCTTTACTACCATAATAAGAAATTATGTCTTGAGCTTTTTTTTGTAATTCCTGAGCCTTTTCTTTTGCTTTTTCTATGCCATATATTTTAGGGTAAGTAGCTTTCCCCCTCTGAGCATCAAGTCCGGTTTTCTTACCCATCTTTTCTTCAGAACCCTCTACATCAAGAATATCATCACTTATTTGGAAAAGCAGCCCTAAGGTTTTACCAAATTCCGTAATCCTTTCTAAATCATCTTCACCTGCTTCAGCCATAATCGCACCAAAACGAACAGCTGTGGTAATCAACTTTGCAGTTTTATTCATATGAATATAATCAAGGGTTTTTGGTGAAACATATTTTCTTTCACTATCAATATCAACTACTTGACCTGCAATTAACCCTGTATTCCCTGTTGCTTCTGCGAACTCTTTTAATAACTCAACTTTAACTTTAGGTTTTACCTCAACTGTAAGCAGAACCTTAAATGCTTCAACAATTAATGCATCACCTGCAAGTGTTGCAATATCCTCCCCAAACTCTATATGGCAGGCAGGTTTCCCTCTTCTGAAATCATCATTATCTATATCTGGTAAATCATCATGTATTAATGAATAAGTATGAATCAACTCAATAGCAGCAGCAACAGGTAATATTTTTTTATCCATATGTCCAAAAAGTTGATATGTAGTAATTGTCAGATATGGACGGATTCTTTTGCCACCGGCAAAAAGAGTGTAACGCATTGCTTTATGTATAATTTTGGGATACTCATCCTTTCGCGGTAAAAATCTATCAATAGTAATATTGACTAATTCTCTTTTCTCTTTAACATCTTTTTTGAGACGCATCATTTTGGTCATTGGTTTTACTCCTACAGAATTTCACTTGTCTCTTATAAAACTAACCACGAATTCACCC
>CAYNOU010000091.1:5133-7098 GCA_964398885.1 uncultured Candidatus Cloacimonadota bacterium
TCAAAGAATATCTAACGGGGTGAATTTGTGGTTATTTCTTGTTTTTCAGCTTCACTTAGTAAGGAAATCTTATTTTCTATCTTCTTTAATCTTTCAGAACAAAGCTTGATTAATTTAATGCCTTCTTCATAATATTCTAAAGATTTTTCAATATCAACATTCCCCTTTTCTAATAAATCAACTATTTCTTGTAATCTTAATAAAGCTTTTTCAAATTTTATTTCTGCCATTTTCTACCTTTCTATAATTACTAATAAAATTCCATCAGAAACAGTAATAGAGAACTCTTCCTCGGTTGTAATATTACTAATACCTTTACTACTTGAACGATATATTTTCTCATTATTGAGGGGAAATTTCAATGCTGATGTCTTTTTAACTATTGTAAAATCTGTAAGCGAAATAAGAGAAATATTTTCGCCGATTTTGGCGGGTATATAAACCTTGTCTGTTACAACATAAATTTCGCTTTTGACATTTAAGAAATGAAATTTAAGACCTTGATTTATAAATTTCTCTATAAGAAAAATATTAGCTAATGAGTGGTCAAGCCTACCATCCACAGCATTAATTAATGTAACATCATTGTATCCATTCTGTGAACAGAATTCAATAGCAAGCTCAGTGTCGCTTTTGTCTTTATCAACAGGAAATTTTCTTACATCGGATTTTTCCTTTAACAAACTTAGATATTCGGGCAAAATAGAGTCAAAATCCCCAATCAGGACATCGGGGATAATCCCATGTTTACAGAGATAATTTGCCCCTCCATCTGCTGCTATAATAATCCCTGATAAATCAATATCTAAAGTAAAATTGTTATTCTGATAACTAATGGGATTATTACAGAAAATAAAAGCCTTTTTCAATTAATTTGCACTCTATCCGTTAATTATTATTTGATAAATTATGAGAGATATTTTCTATCAACAAAAATTGTGGATTTTTTCTTATTGAAATAATTTAAGGGATTTTTTGTTTTACCGTAAAATCTCACTTCATAATGCAGGTGAGTACCTGTTGAGCAACCGGAATTACCCATCTGTCCGATAATCATATATTTGGTTACACTATCCCCGCGTTCAACAAACTGTTTGCTGAGATGCGCATAATATGTTGTATATCCATAACCATGGTCAACTAAAATATATCTTCCATAATCTTTATCATATCCCGTCTCTCTTACCTTTCCATCAGCAGTAGCATATATAAATGTTCCAAATGTATTGGCTATATCTACTCCATGATGAAAATGACGGATTTTTTTTATAGGATGTATTCTCCACCCATAAACATCAGAAATTCTACCCCTTGCGGGTCTTACTGATGGTGTATGATTGAAAATCGTATTTTTTACAGTAAGAAATTTTGTAATTTCATTATAGCTACTAATTTCAAAGTCAACCTGGCGATTGAATAAATCCATCTTTTCAAGTAACTTATTATGTAAATTAAACAGGTCTTCGTCAAAAGTATAGAAAGTGGAATCAATATATTGTATACCACCAATACCCATCTGTCTAATATCGTCATCAATTGGACGCATACTTTCTAATTTACGAACAGCTTTGTCTCTATCCTGGAGATTTTCCAACTTGAACTTCATTGTATCTAACAAAGCATTTATTTTAGACATCTCATTTTTCAGCTGAATATTATGTTCATTTAACCTTATCATCTTTTCCTGGTCTAATTTATTATGAATGTATAAATAAGTCATTACGCCACATAGGACTAAAAAAAGAAAAATAAAAATGAATGTTATTGTTGCGGATAGTTTTGAAAATCGGATACTTCTTACGCCAGAAGATGAATTACTTGTTACTAAAATATGCCAAATTTTTTTATTAGCCACAATAATTTGCTTTAAACAACCTCTTTTTAATATTACTTATTTACATTTTAAATCTTATTATGTCAAGTTTTACAGTATTATCTTCCTAAAAGTTTAGTAAGTATGCTTGT
>CAYNOU010000092.1:0-7058 GCA_964398885.1 uncultured Candidatus Cloacimonadota bacterium
TAAAAAGTAAACTTATACAATGCAATTTTTTGTCTTGACAAATGGGTCCACCTCACATAATCAACTTTTCCAACAATATTTATTTTTGTTAAACCAATTTCTATTTGGAAATAGCGATTTTTTGAACCAAACACAACTGTAACAGTTCCATGAGGATTTGGACAAATATCATCAATGTCTATTCCATTAACTATATTATTTTGCAGTAAATTAATGAATGATTTAGTTCTTTCAATAATTTCTTTTTTTATTGGAGAAGCGCCATAACCATCCCAATCTTCAAAAGAACATGATTTATATAACTTATTAAAAAGCTCCTTACATTTAATATTAGTTCTTTCTTGAATCTTATATTCATACTTTTTAAAAAATGGATGGATTTGATTGTATAAAATTTTAGCGTCAGAAATACTAGCCAAGTCAACATCAGCAGTATTTTTTGCTGTTTTCTTAAGAGAAAAATCTTCAAAGAAGGATTGGGAAGCTTTTTTAAAACCATACCTTCTTTTTTTAAAAATTGAGATTAAAATGTTTTCTACTTTTTTGGGATCAGACATTATAAGAGCTGAGTCTGTAGTATTATAATCATTCATTATAACTTCCCATTATTTATTACTTTATTAATAGTTTCTCTAATATGTATACACTTTTCATTATATGTTAAAAGGTATTCTTTTGAGTCTTCAATCCTATTTTTAGATTTTAAATCATAATGATAATTTGCATCAATAAAAATTCCTTTTCCAGTGATATCCTCATTTCTATTTTCCAATAAGCCGGATTTCAAATTTAGGTTTAACATTGTGGAATCCAACTTGCAAGTAAATTTCAACTCCACCTTTTTTAATTTTTTAGGAAATTTTTCTATTAAAAATTTTTCTGGATTCTCTAAATATATAAAAAAAGTAAAGTTTATTCCAATCGCAGAATAATTAATATAATTTAATCTATTAATATATTTTATTGCTAAATCTGCAACTTTAGAATCTTCAAGAAACAGGGTTATATCTTTATTAATTATTTGTAATTTATTGTTATCTATATAAAAAGAATAATTATTTTTATAGCTAACTGTGGAAAATGCAGGCGTACAAATAATCTCTCCTGTTGTTTCCCAATCAGAGGGGACAATATTTTCATTGCTTAGAAATGAAGGGTGTAATCCCGTCACATGGTGGTTTTTAGCAAGAAGAACGATTGATGTACTGATGTTTTCTATTTTCATATAAATCTCTAATAATAAATTTATTTATATAAATTAATAGATGTTTAATATTAAATGTCAAGATTTATTTAAAAAATTTTAGACATTTTTATAAAACATACATATTATATATTTATTTTACAACATCTTCTGTCTTTTTATCAAATATGCAAACAATGCTTTATCGTAAGGCGTGCTGGTGTTTATCGGCACATAATCAATAAATGAGTTGTAACATTTTAAAGAAAAGAATTTTCTCATCTCTTCTATTTTTTGTAAATATCTCTTCTTAATCTCCCACGGCTGTGTAATTATTTCCTCTCCAGTTTCCATATCTATGAACCTTGTTTTACTATTATATTTAAATGTTAATTCCTGATTATCCAGAATATGAAAAACAATAACCTCATGCTTCTGATGACGGAAGTGCTGCAAACCCATCATAATCTCTTCCGGCTCATCCAAAAGGTCAGATATAAGAATAATTAGTCCCCTTTTTTTTATTCTATCAGCAAGGCTATGCAAAACAGTTGCAATTTTTGTTATGGATTGTGGCAGAAGTTCATCAAGCTTATGAAAGATTGTATTTAAGTGCGTTTTAGCAGAACGGGCTGGAATATAATCCCTGATCTTTTTATCAAAGGAAAGAAGTCCCACTGCATCTTGCTGGCTTATCATTAGGTAAGATAAAGCAGATGCAAGAGTCTTTCCGTATTCAAGTTTGCTTATCTTTTGGGATGTAAAATCCATAGATTTACTGCAATCAATCAAAATATATGCTTTTAGATTTGTCTCTTCTTCAAATTTCTTAATAAAATATCTATCGGATTTTGCAAAGACTTTCCAATCAATATGTTTGATAGCGTCTCCGGGATTGTATTCACGATGTTCCAAAAATTCAACACTGAACCCGTGATACGGTGATTTATGCAAACCTGTAATAAAACCTTCCACAATTAATCGTGCTCGGATTTCAAATCTATCTAACTTTGCAACTATCTCTGGATTCAGGAACTCTCTATTGTTCATAGGGCACTCCGTACCAAAGGGTATAAGGAAATAAGGGAAATATGGGATATATGGGTTGAAAATTCATTTCAATTTTATTTTACCTTTAACATACTTGATGTATCCATTTAGTATTACTTTCGCTGATTCAATTAATTCTATACCATTATCAAACAAATCTTTTGTTATATAATTAAAATCTATACAAGATATCAAATGATCTTTTAGTTCAAATAATGAACCTCTTGATATTCTATAAAACTGTATCCCTTCTTTACCCCGTGAAATAAAAATTATAAAGAAGTTTTCCAAATTACTTACTAAATATTTTACTATTCTATGATTACCTGATATAAATATAGAAAGTATTTCACAGGGTTGAATGATGAAATCTGCCATAACCCTCAGCAATATTTGCTGTAATGCTAACACATGCTTTCCTAATTTGTGTTCCTAAATTACACTTTTCTTCATTCGGAAGCTTTGGAATTATTTCTTTATAGAAAAAGTTTTTTACTTCTCTACACTTTTTCCAAGCTTCAAGAGTAATAAAATCCTTATTTTCATTATAATCTTTCATCATAAAATCCTTTTCAGCTCTATATCTTATTTCCCTATTTCCCTATTTCCCTTATAACCCTTCTTTCCAGAATATGCCAAAACCATCTCAAATATTAACAATCCCAGAACAATCCATAAGAATGTTTTCCACAATTCATACCCATATCTAGAAGTCAAGATTTGACTCTTCCAATTATTTATGCTTAGGAAATGGACATTTGTTGTTAAATTATTAATTGTCGCAATCTCCTTCTCTGAAAGTTGTGCCAGATTACTTTCTTCTCTTGATGAATTTAAAGAATATACGGTTTGTACCACATCATTTTTTTTTAAGAAGTGGTGCCCCTGCTGATCAGTTTGCGTAAAAGTCTGCTTTCTGACACTATTAGCTGGAACGGATATTGGAATGTTTTCTCCGTTTGGAAGTAGTAATTCAAGCTCTCCAGTAGAATCAAGAGTTAATGATGTGCCAACCGGATAATTATATAATCGTGAATTTTCCTTACCGAGATATTCTCCAATATTATACAATAATACAGGGAAACAAGGTTGATATACAATATTACTCCAATCCTCAGTAAAGTCAATTGTTGAAATAATAAATCTATCTTTGATAACAAAAATCGGGAAATTATTATTGTTGGATATTAGTATAGTAAAATCATTAGCAGAAATATCCCACATCCTTCTTATTGTTGTTTTTCTGAACATCTCTTCTGAAAATATATTTGTGATAGGATGAATCTTATTAATAAAATTGATCTTTGAATTTTGGTTATCTAAATTATTAAATGAGATTCCATCTTTTCTTAACCAGGTTTGTAGAGATATATTATCTTGAACATCTATACCGGGAATCAGGAAAATTGATTTGCCTTTTTCTCTAATATTATCAGCAAAGAATTCTAACTTTTTAGAAAAGTTATTTAATTTATAGAATATAAAAAGATGATTATTCATAACAATATCATCATTAATTTCGTCTTGCGATATTTTCTGCCAGTTATTATTAGTTATAATATCAAGTGCAGATGAAAACTGAAATGGAATATCCACATTTGAAATTACGATAATTTTGGGAAGTTCATCAGGGGAAAAATTAAAATAAAAACTATTATCATCTGGCAGCATTTCATCTTTTAATTTTACTTCACCATAATAAAACTTCTCACCCTTGATAGGACACTCAAAAGATATTTGCTTGCTTTGATAGGGATTTAGCGAAATCACTTTTTCTTCTCTTGTAATATCATTTAATATTAGGGAAACGATTATATTTTTATTCCTATTTTGCGAGTAATTTTTTATTGTTGCTCTTATTTCAGGCTGGTTAGTTTTGCTAAGCAATCGGGGAATATACATTGCTGATGTTGTTGATAGGTTTATCTTTGCTTTATTCTTATTAACAGGAATAATAAAAATATTTGTTTTGATATTACCTGTAATTTCTGTAAATTTATCCCATGTATATTTCTGATTATCAGTAATAAAATAGATTTCTTTATTAATTATATCCTGATGTGTTAATTCTTCTTCTGCTTTCAATAGGACAGATTTCAATTTTTGAGTATTATCAGATATTGAAATCTTATTGATTTTTGTATTTACTTTTGATGGAATAGAGAAATAGCTATTTTGAGAATTGTAGTTTTTATTAAGTGTAAGAACCATTAATTTATCTTTATCATTCAATAAATGAATAATATCTTTTGCGACCTCTTTCGCATTATCCAGCAGTGTATTTTTCCCCTCCAGATAATTCATACTGAAACTATTATCAATTATCATCACTACTACTGTTGGTGCATGTGTTTTCAATACTTGATTTAATCGGGGTGCAGATGGGAATAAAGTCTTTATTACAGGACGTGATAAGGCTAATATCAAAAAGACAATTATCAGAATTCTTGTTATTAAAAGAAGTATTTGCCTTAATTTAATAATTCTTGCTTGATTCTTTTGTATCTGTTTCAGAAATCTTAATGAACTGAAATATACAATCTTGGGCTGGTGTTTTACAAACAGATGAATTAGAACTGGGATAATTCCGGCAACTAATCCAAATAATATTATTGAATTAAGAAATGATAAATTGAACATAAATTTAGTAAATTAGTTAACTCGGTTAATTGGCGTATTTATTTGTTCACAGAAAGGGATATATTAATCATTGGTCATACTAATTTTATACTAATTTTTTATCGTAAATACGATAGATTTTATAAACTTCCGCTCCAATTTTTTCCATAGGGCGGCGCATTTTCATATTATCTTCTAATATCCAGGAAGCTTCTCCTCGAGCGCACCTTTTTTTTATAGCATTTTTAATTGTTTCATAATAAAAAGCAAGGTCAATACCAAGATCCTTGTATTTTTTCACAACACCCAAAGTGATCGTTCTTACTCTATCTATCTTTTTAAATGCCAATAACAGTTTTACCCAACCAAATGGAAGGAGTCGTCCATTTACCTTAATTAATGCTTGATTTATATCGGGCAGAGATAAGGAAAAGCCCACTGGTTTATTGTCAATTTCTGCAACAAAAACTAAATCAAAATCAATGATTTTTTTGAGTTCATTTGCCGTATGGTGAAATTCATCTTCATCCATTGGGACAAAACCCCAGTTATACTGCCAGGCTTGATTATAAACATGAAATATTGTAGCAATCTCCTGTTCTATTTTTTTTGGATTAATCTTACGGAGAATAAACCTTTTCCTCTCCTTAACCCGTTTCATAAGCCGTTCAAATCTTTCTGGTATCTTTTCGTGAAGATCAATATAATAAGCGTATAAATCCTTCACCTTTTTGAAGCCATACTTTTCAATAAAACTTTCATAATATTGTGGATTGTAAGTCATCATCACCATTGGCGGCATATTAAACCCTTTGATAAGCAAACCTAATTCATCATTAGTAGAAAAACTCATAGGACCACGAATAACTTCCATATCTCTTTTTTTAAGCCAATTATATGCTTCATCAAAAAGAGTTTTTGCTACATCATAGTCTGGAATACATTCAAAGAAACCCAAAAATCCAACCCTGTCTTTATGAAAATTATTGTGATTCCTATTTATATGTGCAGCAATGCGTCCCACAATATTGTTATTTTTTATTGCTAAAAAGAATTGTACTTCAGAATGTTTGAAATAAGGGTTTTTGTTTGGATTGAAAGTAGTTTTCATCTGAGATATAAGAGGAGGAACCCAATTTATATCATTTTTGTATATTCTCCAGGGCAATTTTATGAACTTATTTAAATCACTTTTTGATTCAACTTCTTTGATTCTTATTTTCATTTCATATCTCTCCATATCTTTTTGACACAAAATAATTTATAATACCCATAATAATTGAAGTCAGCAGTAAATATCTCGCCCATACTTTACCAGTTTTAAAAATATAACAAGCAATTGGGACCACTATTACCATCATATATTGGGAAAAGCGTGCTTGATGAAAAAGTAGTGCTATTAATAAGGAAGCGATACCCACAATAAAAGTAGGTAAGGGTGCAAAGTAGAAGAGCAGAGCAGAATATGCAACTACACCTCGTCCGCCTTTGAAATTATGCATTATAGGAAAGCAATGTCCTATCGTCATAGAAAAGCCAACCAAAAGTAAAAGTTCTGGCTCGTGTTTTAGAAAAATTAGATGCACAATCCAAAGAGAAATATAAATACGAGCAAAATCTAATAACCAGACTAAAATTCCTAATGGCTTACTTACATTATGATATACAGTTGAAGCATCTGCTGTAAAATTTCCAACTTTGTAGATATTGATATTGCGAAATATCTTGGAAAGTATTCTGGCAAAAGAAAATGAGCCAATCCAATACGCAATTAAAACTAAAATTATCTCTTTTAAAACAATATTCATCTTAATTACAAAATAGATGAAGGGAAATTTTTGCAGTCAAGAATTTAATCTAAAATAGATTGAGTATAATTCTCTTTATGTTTTGCCGAAGGATTTGCCTTTGGCATGAATTGATGACAGCTAATGTCTTTGTAATGATACAGATTGCCAATGAAATTTTAGAAATACGATGACTTTTATTTGACAAGATTATTTTCATCTTTATTAAATTGTTTTCTTAACTATAAGGAAACAAGGATAATGAAAAAGGGTAGATTTAGATTGTGTAACAGTATTTTAATATTCCAATATATTCTTCTTATGTCCAATTTTCCATTTTTTATTTTACATTACTCATTTTACCCCCCCCTTAGGATCCAATCAATAAAACATATACAAAATATTATAAAATTTGTTAA
>CAYNOU010000093.1:0-6921 GCA_964398885.1 uncultured Candidatus Cloacimonadota bacterium
ACAACAGATTTAGAAAATCAGATAGATATAATGGTTTATAAATTATACGAGCTAACTTATGAGGAAGTGAAAATAGTGGATCCTTAGTTTTGGATTAGTGAGGAAGAATATAAAAAAATAAGGAATTAGAAGGTTTTTATGTTAGATTCATTAAATACTGTAGAGAATATTATTAATAATAAGCCTGTAATTGATGCTATTTCTGTTATTTTCAATGGAATGCTTGCTATTATTAATTTACTTTTTGCTGGATTTTTAGTTTATCAAGGAAAGAAAATGTACGATCTTTTATCAAAATCAGATTTAGTTTTTTCATTTCATTACTTAAATCAAAGTAATGTTATCGGTCGTTTAGAGAATATTGGAAATACTACAGCTTATAATATTAAAGTAAAAATTGATCCAGATTTTGAAGTAATGAATAGCTCATTACAGAATACTTTTGATAAACTAACATATTTAGCACCTAAACAAAGATTTGATATTTATTACGGCTTTATAAATATTAACAATGAACTATTGGGATTTGTTGATCATAAATTAACCATAAGTTGGTCTAAATCTCAAAAAAATCCTAAGAATCCTAAAAAGAAACTATCAGTTAATTTTCAATTGAATAAAGAATATTTTAAAAATTTCCCCACTCAAAAAAGTATAGATGATTTAGTGGAATCCGTTAATGAATTAGGTGATAAGTTAAGATCATTTCTTAATAGACTGTAGTTTCCTAATAAGGTTTATAGGCTACGAACCATTGCGGAGTTTTCGCAAGGTTCTGATATAATGGTTTATAAATTATACGAGCTAACTTATGAGGAAGTGAAGATTGTAGACACGCAAATTGATAATGTTCTATCTACTTTTAAAATGTCTAAAGAAGATTATGAGAACAGAACAATTGAAGAATTATCAAAGCAGTGCCTGACTTATCCCGAAAATCTTCGGGATGAGTTAAAAGCTGCGAAGTGAACTACCGAGCATAGCTTGTATCAGGAAATCCGATTTTCCAGCAGACGGGACTTCATCCCGATTTACCTGCCTGTCGGCAGACAGGTCGGGATGGAGTTCAGAATGCTGATATTCCGACTCAAGTCCAGTGTCTCCGCCAGCTGGCGGATCCCCTGAACTCGAGTCTTCACTTCTATGAAACCCATAAACCTTCGGAATGGTTGGATTCAAATAAGAACCATTGCGAAGGCCTCGTAAACTTGACCATTCGCAAGGTTAAAAATTTGGCAAACTAGATAGATATACAAGATGAATTTTTAGTATAAATTGTATGAAAGTAAAAAAGTTGACAAATATTCTTGGTTCTGTTTTTCTGTCAATATGCATTATTGACAGAGGGTTAGACCCATGAAAGAAATTATACAGTTTTTTAAAACCCATAGTGGTTATGCTCGTATGAAGGATCTTAAGCAAGCTGGATTTCATACACGAAGTATTCGTACTCTTCTTGATAATAGCTTTATTGAGAAAATTAAACCGGGTCTTTATCGGCTCACGGATATTCCACAAACAGATGGAATTCCTCTTAGCTTTATAGATGTTTGCAGGTCTATTCATAAGGGAATAATTTGCCTGATATCAGCACTGGAATATCATGGTCTATCAATGATAAATCCCTCTGAAGTATATGTGGCTATTCCCAATTCTGAAAAACCTCAAACTATTGAATACCCACCTGTAAAAATCTTTTATTTTAGAGAGCGTTTTTATAACTTTGGCATTGAAACGAGAAAAGACAGTTATGAATTTGTAAAAATCTACAATCCCGAAAAAACAATTTGCGATATGTTTCGCTATCGTAAGAAATTGGGAGAAGATTTGGCACTGGAAGGGCTGAAAAACTATCTGAAACGAAAAGATGCTAACATAAATAAACTACGGGAATATGCGGAAATATGTCAGGTGAAAACGATTCTTTTCCCATATTTGACGGCAATGCTTGTAAAATGAATAAAGAAAGAAAAAATATTGCTAATTCAGTACGGGCAAGATTACTGAATTTAGCGAAAGCCTCAAAGAGGGATTTCAATGCGGTTTTACTGCAGTATTTTCAGGAACGGTTTTTATACCGATTATCTGTATCTTCTTATAGAAATAACTTTATTCTCAAAGGTGCTTTATTATTTCTGGTTTATAATATGCCACAGAATCGTCCTACAAAGGATATAGATTTTCTTGGTTTGTCAATTACAAATGATGAAGAAAGTTTGCTTAAAGTGATACGGAAAATAGCAGAAATCAAAGTTAAGGATGGAGTATCTTTTGATATAGACAGTCTAACTTCGGAAGTTATTAAAGAGAATGCGGATTATCAAGGAGTTCGTATATATTGTGAAGCCATTATGGGGCAGGTTAGAAAGAGATTTCGTTTTGATATTGGTTTTGGAGATATAATTGTACCTCATCCGTTGACCATAGATTTTCCAACATTACTTCCGAATTTTTCGGCTCCACAATTGCTAGTATATTCACCTGAATCTGCTGTTGCAGAAAAACTGGAATCAATTACAAAACTAAATTTTTTCACCAGTCGGATGAAAGATTTTTATGATATTTACTATTTAGCAAGTAATTACAAGTTCAAACCAAATTTGCTAAAAGAAGCAATTGAAACGACATTTAAAAACAGAGGCACAGATTTAAAGGCTCGTAAAATTCTATATGATGAGAAATTTAAGGCAGATAAAGAAAAACAGCAGCAGTGGATGGCTTTTCTGAATCGTTCCAAAATAAATATAGATCTATCTTTTAGAGAAATCATTGATTTCATAGAAAACTTTATTGAACCGTTATTTTCAGATATTGCAGAGAATACTTAATCTCAACCCTCAAAAAAGCAGGCAAAGACACTAAAAATTTAGAAAACCAGATAGATATAATGGTTTATAAATTATACGAGCTAACTTATGATGAAGTGAAGATTGTAGACCCACAAATTGACGAAGTTCTGTCTTCTTTGGGATTAACCAAAAATGGTTATGAGAACAGAACAATTGATGAATTATCAAACTATGACTTGACTTATCCCGAAAATTTCGGGATGAGTTAAGAACTGCGAAGTGGGCTACCAAGCATAGCTTGTATCAGAAAAGCTCAAGTTTCCAACAGACTGGACTTCATCCCGATTTACCTGCCTGTCGGCAGACAGGTCGGGATGGAATTCAGAATGCTGATACGACTCAAGTCCAGTCTCGCTTCGCTCTTCTGAACTCGAGTCTTCACTTTTATGAAACCCAGAAACCTTCCGTATGGTTGTAGACCTTTGGAATGGCTGAATAGAGGAGAACAAAAAAATCCCCTCTTGTTTACCCTCCATCTTTTAGGAGGGCCTGTCCGTCCTCTGGCGGGAGAGGGGTGTCCCGATAAAATCGGGACGGGGTGTGTATATTATTAATAATTTAATACCAGTCAAATGAATTCTTTGCAATCAATTGAAAAGAAAAGTCGTTTCCGCCTAACTAAGCGTGATTGGGCTTTACTCATAATAAGCATTGCTGGATTAATTTTTGGATTTGTTTCAAGTATTCATCCATTTCTGGCAATTGATAAACCAATTGATAGCAACATACTTGTTGTAGAAGGCTGGATACCCGACTATGCACTTAAACAAGCTATTAAGGAGTTCAAAAGTAATAATTATAGTTTGTTAATTACAACCGGTGGTCCATTATTAAAAGGCTACCATTTATCACACTACAAAACCGAAGCAGAAATTGGAGCTGCAATAATTAAAAATTTTGGCTTTGATGAAGAAAAAATAATTGCAATTCCAGCTCCTTATGTAATTAAAGATAGAACATATAACTCAGCAAAAGCATTGAAAGAATGGATTGCAAATTCAGACCAAAATATAAAAACAATCAATCTATTTTCTCTTGGTGCTCATTCAAGAAGAAGCTGGATATTATTCAAAAAAGCGCTTGGGGATTCAATCCAAGTTGGAATTATTTCTGCTGATGATTTTAGTTACGACCCGGAACATTGGTGGAAATCCAGTGATGGGGTACGAACGGTTTTAAGCGAAGTGATTGCATATATTTATGCAAGATTTTTCTTTCATCCAAAGGAGTAATCAGGTTTTCAATTTTTTCTTTTTTGCTGCTGGGAATAGGATGTTATTAAGAATAAGTCTATAGCCGGGAGAATTTTTATACAGTTCTAAATGAGTAGGGGGGTCGCCGATTCTGTGCTGGTAATCTTCCGGGTCATGCCCGCCATAAAAAGTAAAAGTTCCTCTACCAAAATTACCGTGCAAATATTTTACCTCATCAGCTCCCTCAACCTCTCCAAGAGTAATAACGCTCTTCTTAATATATTGTTTATGAAATGAAGTAGTTTGTCCAAGAAAGCCATTTACAACATTCACATGGCATTGTGTAAGCATTGTAGGAACAGGGTCATACTTAGCTGAGAATTGGAAAAGTGTAAAATAATCACCTTCTGGACCGCGAAGTTGTGCATAATTACTTGCATCTATACTGGAGAATTCATATTCATAAGGATTCTTTACAAGTGTGAAATCAGTAAAAGCAAACGTTCGGCTGAAATCTAATTTCTGTTCTGCTTGTGGATCCATCGGGTCACCATCAAAAGGCACATCACAAATATCTACATCTTTTGCAGCAAGTGCAATATCATAAGTATCTGTAGCAGCACACATTGCAAATAGGAAACCACCGTTTTTTACATACTCTCTTATCATCTCTGCAACAGCGTGTTTAAGTTGCCAGACTTTCTGAAATCCGAGTTTGGCTGCCATTTCTTCATCAATTCGCACTATCTCTTTATACCAATTGGCATTCCGGTAACTTGCATAAAACTTCCCATACTGTCCTGTGAAATCTTCATGATGGAGGTGAAGCCAGTCATATTCTTCCAACTGACCTTGTAAAACTTCCAAATCCCACACAGTTTTATAAGGTATTTCTGCATAAGTAAGGGCAAGGGTAACTGCATCATCCCACGGCTCTCCAGCAAAGCCAGACACTTTGCCGGCAATACTTTCTGGTAAGGTATAAACAGCAACTTTGGGTGCTTTTTCTAAATAGATGATATCCATATTGGATTTCTGAATTATCTGTTCAATCTGAATGACTTGTGCTGGAGATACCTTTTCGTAATACACTCCGCGAATACGGCAAATATCCTCTATATCAGAGTCATCAGGAATGAGGAACGAACCACCGCGATAGTTCAATAACCACTTTGAGTCTATTCCCTGTTCTAAAGCATAATAAGTAACGCCATACGCTCTTAAATGGTCAGTTTGTGATAAATCCATTGGGATGAGAATGTCTGCCAATAGAAAGGTAAAAGGTAAAAGGCAAAAGTAAAAAGTAAAAAGTAAAAATTTCTTCATTATTTTCCTTATGTTTTACCACAGAGTCGAGGAGAACGCAAAGTTTCATTCCACCATCGTCAGGGAGTGGTCCCTGACGTCTCCTTTACCGCTCACTCGTCTGGGCGTAGCCCGTCTTGGCTCGAGCCAAGACGAGACAGGCCATCCGAAGCACTGCAGAGTCGTCACGGACCATTCCGTGCCGAAAACCCAACAAGATTTATCTCAGCGTGCTCTGCCTGCCCTGTAGGGAAGAATGACCGTATCAGGGTGTCCCCGCCCCGATGTTTATCGGGGTCCGCGGTGAGAGTCATATTATACAAATTCACTCAAGATTGAATTTGAGACAAACATTGCTTTTGATGTCAATTTCAGTCTATCATTTTGAATTGTCAAATATTCGGAAGACAAAAATTTTTTTAAGACATCTTCATATTCTGTTTTAATATCAAAATTGTATTTTTTTTTGAATTCCGATAGGCATATTCCTTTATTCATCCGCAATCCCAAAATAATTTTATCAGAAATAAATTCTCGCTCTGAGATTATTTTTGAGTTCTCAATCGGCAGTTTTTTGTTATCTATATGTTCAAAATACTTGTTCAAATCTGCAAAATTGCTGTATCTTTTCATATTATAGAAGGAATGAGAAGCAGGTCCAAAGCCAAGATATTCTTCACCATTCCAATATGTTAAATTGTGCTTTGATTCAAAACCTGTTTGAGCAAAATTAGAAATTTCATATTGATAGAATTTGTTTTTTTTAAGAATATCAATTAATTGGTAATACATTTCACTTTGCAAATTCTCATCAGGAAAGGTATACTCATTTTGTTTATCTGCGAGATAAGTGCCATTTTCAATAGATAAACAGTAAGATGAAATGTGTCTGGGTTTAAGACTTATTGCTTTTTTTAATGAAGTTATCCAGCTTTGCTTAGTTTGAAACGGAATTCCATACATTAAGTCTAAAGAGACATTTTCAGTACAATATTCTCTGATTATTTCAACTGCGGAATTAATCTTTTTTTCAGAATGTAATCTCCCTAAGGTTTTTAATTCTGAATTATGGAAGGACTGGGTACCCAGACTAATACGATTGATTCCGCAAATTTTCCAGTTTTTAGCAGCGGTTTTGGTTACATTTATCGGGTTGGCTTCTAAAGTTACCTCAGGATTTTCTGCAATTATAAATTTGTCTTTTAATGCTGTTATTATTTTGAACAAGTGTGAGAAGGAGAGCAGGGATGGAGTTCCGCCGCCAAAATAAATTGTTCCTATTTTGAATTTTTTTTGTAAAGTAGTAAGTTCAATTTCTTTTTTCAAGTATGAGATATATTTTTCAACTAAATCCTTTTTGTATTGAACTGAATAAAAATTGCAATAGTTGCATTTTTTTATGCAAAAAGGGATATGGAGGTAAATGGAAATGTTATTAACCGCCGAAAGCATCAATTATCACTGATATAATATTATTTCAACCACGGATAGCACCGATAAGCACCGAGATATTATTATTTTAACCACGGATAGCACCGATAAGCACCGAGATATTATTATTTTAACCACGGATA
>CAYNOU010000094.1:0-6879 GCA_964398885.1 uncultured Candidatus Cloacimonadota bacterium
AAAGTCAATGAAAATATAACCAAAAAAATAAAACTTATATGTAGGAGAAAAAATGAGCAAAATAATTGGTATAGATTTGGGAACAACAAACAGTTGCGTCTCTGTGATGGAAGGCGGCAAGCCAACTGTTATCCCAAATTCTGAAGGTGGAAGAACAACTCCATCGGTAGTTGGCTTCACAAAAGATGGAGAAAGACTAGTTGGACAGCTTGCAAAACACCAGCTTATTACTAACTCAGAAAATACAGTTTATTCTATTAAAAGATTTATGGGAAGAAAGAAAAGTGAAGTAACTCGTGAAGAGACAGAGGTTTCCTTCAATGTAAAAGCTGGTTCAAAAAATGAAGTGATAATTTACATTCCAAATGAAAAGAAAGATTTCACTCCTCAAGAGTTATCAGCATTCGTTCTCAAAAAGATGAAAGAAACAGCAGAACAATATCTTGGAACTAAAATAGAAGAAGCTGTTATCACCGTTCCAGCATATTTTAATGATGCTCAAAGACAGGCAACAAAAGACGCTGGAAAGATAGCCGGATTAAAGGTAGAACGAATAATTAATGAACCAACAGCAGCTGCATTAGCTTATGGTCTTGATAAAAAGAAGAATGAAAAAATTGCGGTATATGACTTTGGCGGCGGCACATTTGATATATCCATTCTTGAAATTGGCGAAGGTGTTGTTGAAGTCCTTTCTACTAACGGTAATACGCATCTTGGAGGTGATGATTTTGATAAAAGAATTTCAGATTGGATTATTAGTGAATTTAAAAAAAGCGATGGAATTGACCTCACCAAAGACCCAATGGCAATGCAGAGAATTCGGGAAGCTTCTGAAAAGGCAAAAATTGAATTGAGTGGAACCCAATCCACAAATATTAACCTCCCATATATTACTGCAGATACCAGCGGTCCAAAACATCTATCTCTTAACTTAACCAGGTCACAATTTAACAGAATGATTGATGATTTGATTGAAGATAGCATAGGTCCTTGCAAATTAGCAATAAGAGATGCAAAAATAACGGTTGATGATATTGATGAGGTTATCCTGGTTGGTGGCTCCACTCGTGTCCCAGCAGTCCTTGATGCTGTTAAAAATTTCTTTAAAAAAGAACCTAATAAGAGCGTTAATCCAGATGAAGTTGTTGCAATAGGGGCGTCTATACAAGGAGGAATCTTAGCTGGCGATGAAAATCTAAAAGATATTCTACTCTTAGATGTAACTCCTCTATCATTGGGCATTGAAACCCTTGGCGGTGTGATGACAAGATTAATTGAGCGAAATACAACAATACCTGTAAAGAAAAGTCAGATATTTTCAACGGCTGCTGATAATCAAACCGCTGTATCTATTAATGTTTTGCAAGGTGAACGTGAAATGGCTGCACATAATAGAACTTTAGGGCGATTTGACCTTGTCGGCATTCCCCCGGCTTCACGAGGCATTCCTCAAATAGAAGTTTCTTTTGATATTGATGCAAATGGTATACTTAATGTTTCAGCTGTTGACAAAGGAACCGGAAAGAAGCAACAAATTAAGATAGATAAAAGCGGTGCTCTTGATGAGTCTGAAATAGATAAAATGGTAAGAGAAGCAGAAGAACATGCTGAAGAGGATAAAAAATTGAAAGAACGTGTGCAGATGCGTAATGAATTTGACACATTGATTTTTACTACTGAAAAATCTCTTAAAGAACACGGCGATAAACTTAATCCAAAGGATAAAGAAGAGATTGAAAAAGCAATTAAAGAGGCAAAAGAAAAATTAACAAGTGAAGATATTGAGGTATTAAAGAAAGCCAGAGAAGAATTTGAGAAAAAAGCACAAAAAATAGGAGAAATTGTTTATCAAGAAGCTATTAAACAGCAGCAAGCTCAACAAGCAAAAGAACAATCTTACAAAGCTGAAGAGAAGACAAAAAAAGAGACATCAAAAAAGAAAACTGAACCAGGAGATGGTGAAGCTGTTGATGCTGATTTTGAAGTTGTAGATGATAAATAAAAATGTGCCACGGACAACACGAACTAACACGTACAACTTAGTTTTTCCTTATTAACTTTATTTGTATCAATTCTTGATTGTCCGCCAATGGTGTACAAAGAATCCGTCTCTGACATAGATCTGCCAATGGAAAGATTCACAGTAAAAATAATAAATAAATTCAGTTAGTGCGAGTTCGTGTTTGTTCGTGGCAAGATAATAATAAATTATGGCAAAACGAGATTATTATGAAGTTTTGGGTGTTGACAAAAATGCTGGTAATAGCGAAATAAAAAGTGCTTACCGCAGACTTGCAATGAAGTATCATCCTGACAAAAACAGGGATGATCCAAATGCTGCTGATAAATTTAAAGAAGCATCAGAAGCCTATGAAGTTCTAAGTGACCCTGAAAAAAGAAACCTTTATGACCAGTTTGGCCATGCCGGTGTTGATTCTCAGTTTGGTGCCGGTGGATTCCAATGGTCAAATTTTACACATGCTGGTGATTTTTCTGACATTTTTGGTGATCTTGGAGGAATATTTGAAAACTTTTTTGGAGGTGCTTTTGGGGGATTTGGAGCGCGGACTCACCGCTATTCCGCCAATCGTGGTGAGGATTTAAAAATCTCTCTCTCTCTTACATTAGAAGAAATAGCGACAGGTGTTTCTAAAAAAATTAAAGTAAGCACAAAAAGTGAATGCGAATATTGTCATGGGACTGGCTCTGCTGACGGCAAAATTTCCACCTGTCCACAATGCAATGGTACAGGGCAGGTAAGACAGGTTAGACAATCATTCTTTGGACAAATGTCCACTATTACTACCTGTCCAAAATGTCAAGGTAAAGGAACGATAATAAAAAACAAATGCACACACTGTTATGGAGAAGGACGAATTTCTAAAGTAAAAACTGTTAAAATTGATATTCCAGCTGGCATTGCTGGCGGACAATATCTAAAACTGCGAGGTCAAGGAAATGCTGGCAAACAAGGCGGACCTTCAGGTGATATATTGGTATTCATAAAAGAGAAAAGGAATGATATATTTGAAAGAGATGGACAAGATTTGATTTGCACTTTTCCAATAACCGTTAGTAAAACAGTTTTGGGCGGAAGCATTGATGTCCCAACTTTACAGAAACATATTAAAATGAAGATACCTTCCGGAATTCAATCCGGAAAAGTTTTCAGACTTAGAAGTCAGGGATTACCATATCTTAACAGTTCAAGAAGAGGTGATTTATATGTTAAAATTATTGTTGTAATTCCAACTAAACTCTCAAGTAATGAGCGGGAATTATATAAAAAATTAGAACCTTTTGACGAGAAAAGAAATCTAAAACCTGGGAAAACCTTTTTTGAAAAGTTAAAAGAGTATTTTGTTTAAGGTTAATTACATCATACCAGAGGCAGACCCGCCTTTGCTGGAAAAACACATAAAGGGCCACAATCCGCTTTTCAGTCTTAACCCTCAGACAGGGAAAATAAATCATTCTATTAAAATAGAAAAATTATTGACAGTATAATAACGCTTAGATTTTTTAGCAGACATCTCAACTGAACATATATATCTATAAAGTAAAAATAATAGGTCTTAAAGTTTAAGTATGTTTTTGTTAAATGACCTTGCAAGTTTTAGGAGGCAATAAAATGAGACAAATAATTATCTATCCAGGTGAAGATAACTATTGGGTCGCTGAATGTCCTAGTTTACCAGGATGTATTAGTCAGGGTAAAACAAAGGAAGACGCAATTACGAATATAAAAGAGGCTATACAAGGCTATATTATGGCACTTGAAGAAGATTGTCTTCCTGTTCCTGAAGAGCAGTTTGAAACATTAGTAGTTGCTGTATGAGCAAACTACCAAAAATTTCCGGTCGCCAATGTGTTAACGCATTAGAAAAGATGGGATTCTACTTTAAACGACAGCATGGTAGCCATATTATACTTCGTAGAGATGAACCTTTTACGCAGATTGTTGTACCTGACCATAAAGAACTTGATAGAGGAACATTACGAGCTATCATTCGGCAATCAGGGCTCACTATTGATGAATTTATTAAGTGTCTATGACATTGCCATTTCATTTAACATTCCACTATATTCTTCCCTGCCTTCATGTCTATAGATTCAAAAAAATCTATCTTCTTGATAGGTGATCTCGTATGTGTATCTGAAGAAAAAGAAATAGAATTTGCAAAAAAATATTCGGCAAAAACAATTAGTTTAGGTAGTCATATAACGAGATGGCAAACAGCAGCAATAGATATAACTGCAAATGCTTTCTTTTATCACCTATAAAAAGACATATCATTTTATTAAACTGAAAATTATTGACAATATGACCACCTCTAACTTTTTTGACTTTAATTGAAATAAATAGAAATCATAACCAAAAAATAAAATAGATAATAAGTTTCGTGCCCGCCCTGTGAAATATTTTCTGTTTACTAATCATACTATTTTTCTTATCGGTTATTTCACGGGGTTATTTCGTGGTAAGATTATATAGGAAAATATGAAAATCGGAGTTATTGGCATAGGACACCTCGGACAGCATCATGCACGGATTTTTTCAGAATTAGATGATTCTGAACTTATTGGAGTGTATGATATTGACTTTCAAAGAGCAGAGACTATTGCTCAACAAAATCATTGTAAGAATTTCCACACAGTAAAGGACTTACTAAAAAAAGTTGATGCTGTAAGTATTGCTACTCCAACTACAACTCATTTCAATTATTGTAAAGAAAGTCTAAACACGGGAAAACACATTTTCGTTGAAAAACCAATTTGCAGTAATTTAGAAGATGCAAAAGAATTGGTTTCTATTGCAGAAAACAACAATCTGAAAATCCAGGTTGGCCATATTGAACGGTTTAATCCAGCAATTATGGCTCTTTCTAAAATTTTGCTCAACCCAATTTTTATTGAAGCAAATCGCATAGCACCTTTTACACCCCGCGGAAGTGATGTCCCGGTAGTTCTTGACTTAATGATTCACGATATTGATGTTATTTTATCGCTGATGAGAAGCAGAGTAAAAAACATAAAGGCAGTCGGTATCCCTATATTGACAAACGATATTGACATTGCAAATGCAAAGATAGAGTTTGAAAATGGAGCACTTGCAAATATTACAGCGAGCCGTATCTCTTTAAAGCGAGAGAGAAAAATCAGATTCTTTCAGAAAAATATGTATATCTCCTTAGACTATCAAAAAAAAGATGTGCAGGTAGTTAAAAAAAGTGTTGAAATAGAACAAGTAATGAAAGAAATAATGTCAGGAAAAAGGCAGCCAGATATTTCAGAATTATATAATAGGCAAAAGTTGGAAATCATTGAAAAAGAACCATTAAAATCAGAACTAGAAAATTTTGTTGATGCCATTCAAAATAACAAGCGACCCATTGTTAACGGGCAGGATGGATACGAAGCATTAAGAGTTGCTTTTCTGATTATGAAAGATATTGAAAAAAACAGAAAGGAATCTAAACTAATTTAGCACTTATGACAAAGAAAGTATATTTGAAAAACATTGATAAGTATGAGGGGAAGAAAGTTCTCATTGAAGGTTGGATTAGAAATAAACGTTCAAGTGGTAAAATCCAATTCCTGATAATTCGTGATGGCACTGATGAAATCCAGGCAGTTGCATTCAAACCAAACTTATCTGATGAAATATTTAATAAATGTGAATCACTAACTCTGGAATCATCAGTAAGAGTATATGGAATAGTAAAACCAGAAAAAAGGTCTCCTGCTGGTTACGAGATTGAACTTACTGATATTGATATTATTCAGATTTCAGATGAGTTCCCAATTCAGAAAAAAGAGCACGGCATCACTTTCTTGTTAGACAACCGACATCTCTGGCTACGGTCACGCAAACAAATTGCTATGCTAAAAATTCGCCATACAGTCTATTACGCAATTTGTGACTATCTGAATGATAATGGATTCTACAGATTTGATTCCCCTATATTGACTCCAAATGCATGCGAAGGAACAACTACACTATTTGAAGTTCCCTATTTTGATGAGCGATATGCATATCTATCACAATCAGGACAGTTGTATTTGGAACCTGGTATAACGAGTTTGGGAAGAGTTTATGATTTCGGCCCTGTTTTTAGAGCTGAAAAATCCAGAACGAGAAAACATCTTACTGAATTCTGGATGATGGATGCTGAGGCAGCTTTTGTTGAACATAAAGAAAATATGAAGATTCAGGAAGAACTAATTCGGTTTGTAATCCGCTCTGTTCTTGAAAAAAATAAAAAAGAATTGAGTATTCTAAAAAGAGATATTGAAAAACTCAAGAAAGCAGATGTTCCATTCAAAATTATCACTTACAAAGAAATGATTGATATCCTTCAAGAGAAGGGCTCAAACATCCGATATGGTGATGATTTGGGAGCTCAAGAAGAAGAAATGCTCACCGATGATTCAGAAGTCCCAATCTTTGTAGAAAAATGGCCCAAAGAAATTAAAGCATTTTATATGAAATTGGACAAGGAAAACCCTGGATTATCTTTATGTGCAGATTTAATAGCTCCAGAAAAATTTGGTGAAATTATCGGCGGTTCTCAGCGAGAAGATAATTACGATATTTTAAAAGATAGAATAGAAGAAGAAAATTTGCCAATTGATGATTACCAATGGTATCTGGACTTAAGAAAATACGGCTCTGTGCCACACAGCGGTTTTGGTGTCGGATTGGAAAGATTGATTGGTTGGATGTCTGGCGTTAAACATATTCGAGAAGCAATACCCTTTCCAAGAATGATAAATAGATTGAATCCGTAGTATGATAACAGTTTGTCAAAAATTTAGTCTTTAAAGGAGTCAACTATATAGAAATAAAAGTTAATTAGCTTGTTTCGTCAGTTT
>CAYNOU010000095.1:0-6569 GCA_964398885.1 uncultured Candidatus Cloacimonadota bacterium
TAACTTATGCTCAAGTATCAATAATTTAAATTTAATACTGAGTGAGCTTGGCATAGACTATCAAGATAGCCGTTTTGCTGACTCCAGTTGGATTTTACCAAATGAATCTGTGAAATCTCTGTTTAGGAAAGCAAGGAATTTATTGTCAGATATGGAGTTTCTCAAATCATTAGAGGACTATTTAGATTTAGACAGAAAAGAAGGTGAATGGGAGAATGTTTGTAAGAAATAAATTTGTTCTTTCATATGGACAGCAGCAATCCAAATTATCAAAGTAAGATATTGAACTCTGTCTTGATGTAATTAGGTATAGGTAGCTTTGCTAAAAACGATAATTTTTGTTGGTAGAAATATAAAGGAAAGCAAAAGGAATTTTTCAATAGATAAAATATTTCCTTTGTGCTCTCTGTATTTAAAAGATTTATTCAGGAGGCTAAATGATAGGTTCAAAAGATAAAACTATCGTTCCAATTTCTCATCTAAGAGAAATTTTTAAAGAGATGGAAAAGTATGATATAACCAAATTGATTATAAATCGGAGTGGAGAGAGTTATGAAATCCAGCGTGGGAAAAACTTAGAAGAGACTACTGTTAAAACTGTAAGCGAGAAGGGGGCTGAGACCCTTGCACAAATTGAAAAAAAATCAGAAGAGATAGAAAGGAAAGAAGAGAAAAAATCACCAGAAAAGAAAAAAGAAGAGGACAATATTGCTGAGATAAAAACACCTATTGTAGGCACTTTCTACCGAGCTCCTTCTCCAGATAGTGAGCCGTTTGTAGATATTGGTTCACAGATAAAAAAAGGCGATACGCTATGCATTGTTGAGGCAATGAAATCAATGAACGAGATTGAATCTGAAGTGGATGGTATTGTAAAAGAAATATTGGCAGAAAACGGCAAAATGGTGGAATATGACCAACCTTTGTTCAAGATTAGAGTAAGTTAAACTGGTAAACTGGTGAACTGGTAAACTAATTTACTAATTCACCGGTTTACTAATTCACTATCAAAATTATGATTAAAAAAATTTTAGTCGCTAACCGTGGAGAAATCGCACTTAGAATTATCCGCGCTGCCAGAGAAATGGGAATAAAAACTGTCGCAGTCTATTCCAAAGCTGACAAGAATAGCCTTCATACAAGATTTGCAGATGAGAGCGTGTGCATTGGCGAAGCTCCTGCAAAGAAGAGTTACCTCTTTTATCAAAATATCCTTGGTGCAGCAGAAGCAAGCGGTGCTGATGCTATCCATCCCGGATATGGATTTCTTGCAGAAAACGCTGACTTTGCTGCTGCTTGTGAGGCACTTGACCTTATCTTTATTGGTCCGAGTCCTGAGTCAATGCGTAAGATGGGTGACAAAGCAACTGCTAGAAAACTGATGAGCAAAGCTAGAGTTCCAGTTATTCCCGGTTCAAAAGGAATTCTGTCTGATATATCAGATGCCAAAAAGACCGCTAAGGAAATTGGCTACCCTGTGATTATTAAGGCATCCGCTGGCGGCGGAGGCAGGGGTATGAGGATTGTAAATCAGGAAAATGAACTTGAACGAAGTATCCAAAATGCTGCTCGTGAATCAGAAAAAGCATTCGGTTCTGGTGAGCTCTATCTTGAAAAATTCATCCCCAACGCTCGGCATATTGAAGTGCAAATTCTGGCTGATAAAAAAGGAAATGCTGTCCATCTTTTTGAAAGAGAATGCTCTATTCAACGAAATCATCAAAAATTGTTGGAAGAATCACCTTGTCCAATTCTTTCTGAAAAAGCCAGACATCGCATCTGCGAAACAGCTGTTAAAGCTGCTAAAAGCGTAGGCTACCATTCTGCTGGTACAGTAGAATTTCTCTTTGATGTTGATACAAACAAATTTTACTTTATGGAAATGAACACCAGAATTCAGGTTGAGCATCCTGTCACAGAGATGATTACAAACATTGACTTGGTCAAAAAGCAAATTGCAATTTCTGGAGGTCAGGAATTAGGAATAAGTCAAAATGATATAAGCCATCAAGGTCATGCAATTGAATGTCGTATAAATGCAGAAGATTGGAAAAACGGTTTCCTGTCCAGCCCAGGTAGAATTACACAATATATTCCGCCAGGCGGTTTTGGAGTTCGTGTTGATTCCGCTTGCTATACGGGCTGGGAAATTCTGCCATATTATGATTCTCTAATTGCTAAATTGATTACCTGGGGAAATACCAGAACAGAAGCCATTGAAAAAATGAAAAGAGCTTTGAATGAATTTGTAATAGACGGAATACATACTACTATTGATTTTCATAAAATGATTCTGAATCACCCTGAATTTATTAAATCAAATATTACTACAAATTTTATTGGAGAATATTTTTCAAAACCAAAATAGTGAAAAATAGTAAGGAATAAATAATGCCACAAAGGCACGGACCTGCCCGCCGCTTTGCTTTGGCAGGCGGGGACACAGAGAAAAAATTATATTCTCGTTCCCAAGCCCTCCCCAATTGAATTGGGGATTGGGAACGGCTACAATATAGCTTCCAGAATATTGCGTTCCCAAACAGGGGTTTAGGAACGAGTAGAAATACTTGCCTCTGTGTCTCTGTGGCAGAAAACTTAAATTGGAGATAAGAGTATGCGAAAATTATTTATAAAATGCCCTAATTGCAAAACCACTCATTTTATCAATTTTTATGCAAAAAAACAATTTGTTTGTCCTGAATGCAATTATCACCTGAATCTTACTACAAATGAAAGGATTAAATTTCTAATAAAAGGTAGAAGTTTCAAAGAATATTTTAAAAAAATTAGGACCATAGACCCATTGAATTTTGCGCGCTATCAAGAGAAGTTAAAAATCGCCCACAAGAAAAGCAAATCTAAATCTGCTGTAAAAGTTGGAATGGCTAAAATTGGAAAATATCCTGTAGCAATCGCAGTATTAGACCAAAATTTTATGATGGGAAGTATGGGAGCGGTTGTTGGTGAAAAGGTTACACGAGCTATAGAACTTGCATTAAATAAGAAAATTCCTTTAATAATTATCTCTACTTCTGGCGGTGCAAGAATGCAGGAAGGTGTTATCTCACTAATGCAGATGGCAAAAACAAGTGCAGCTTTAAAGCGTCTCGATAAAGCAGGCTTGCTCTTTATTTCTTTACTTACTCATCCTACTACAGGTGGGGTAAGTGCTTCTTTTGCCTTTTTGGGTGATATTATCATTGCTGAACCTAATGCACTTATTGGATTTGCAGGTCCTCGTGTAATTCAACAAACTATTGGAGAGAAATTGCCAGAAGGATTTCAGCGCTCAGAATTCTTACTCAAACATGGAATGATAGATATTATCTGCAATCGGATTAGTCTGAAAAGCACCATCGAAAAAATTCTTAATATCCATCTCTTGTCCGGAGCAAAACTTTCACCTATTTCTAAAGATGTAATAAAGCCTTCTTCTCCAAGACATTCAATTATGGAAACGCTTGCATTGGCAAGACATATCCAGCGTCCTACTACACTTGATTTTATCAACCTGATTTTTGACGATTTTATTGAACTTCACGGAGACAGATTTTTTGCTGATGATAAAGCAATGGTCGGAGGAATCGCCCTTTTTGAAGGAATTCCGGTTACAGTAATTGGACAACAAAAAGGGAAAAATACGAAAGAGAATATCTATCGTCATTTTGGTATGGCTCATCCAGAAGGTTATAGAAAAGCACTTCGTTTGATGAAGCAAGCAGAAAAGTTCAATCGTCCAATAATCAATTTGATTGATACTCCGGGAGCATATCCGGGCATTGGAGCAGAAGAGCGTGGACAAGCAGAAGCAATTGCTGTAAATCTTAGGGAAATGTCTGGTCTTCAGGTGCCAATTATAAGTATCATAACTGGAGAAGGTGGTTCAGGCGGTGCATTGGGAATTGGTGTTGCAGATAAAATTTTAATGCTGGAGAATGCTGTCTACTCTGTGATCTCGCCAGAAGGATGTGCATCAATTCTATGGAAAGACCCTAAAAAGTCAAAGGAAGCTGCTGAGAATTTAAAAATTTCAGCCTTTGACCTGCTAAAATTAGGTTTGATTGATGGAATAATTTCTGAACCAGAACAAGGTGCACATACTGATATTGAAAAAACTGCAAATTCATTGAAAACTGCAATACATCTACATTTAGAGAAACTGCTAAAATTTAATCCAGAAGAACTGATTGAACATCGCTATAAAAAATACCGTAAGATAAAATTTTATAGTGAATAAATAGTATAAAATCTCTGTGTCCTCTGTGACTCTGTGGCAATATATATGTATAAAATCATTTTAAACCCATTTGCAGGAAAAGGAAAGGCATTCCGTTCAATTCGCAAAATTGAAAAATTTTTCAACAAGCACCAAATGCAATTTGAAATGACAATTACTGATTCTCCAAAACAAGCTATAAACATCGCTTTAGAAAGCGCAAATAAAGGATTTGAATATATTGTTGCTGCTGGAGGGGACGGCACAATTAATGAAGTATTAAATGGAATAATGAAATCAAATAATCCTGAAGAGATAAAACTTGGAATTATCCCGGTTGGCGGCGGTAATGACTTTATAAAAAATATTGATTATCCAAAAAAGATAGAAAAGCAGATAAAACTACTGAGAAGACGAATTACAAAGAAAGTTGATATCGGTCAAGTTGAAGGTTACTATTTTATAAATACACTTGGAATTGGGTTTGATGCTCAAGTAGCAATAACTTACTCAAAAAGCAAAACTTTTGATGGTTCTGCTGGATATATGAAAGCAATAATGAAAACCCTTATAAAATGTAAAAGCTATCCTGTGGAAATACAAATAAACGACATTTCAATCAAAGGTGATAAACTCTTCGTTTCTGTTGGAAATGGTAAATGTTGTGGCGGCAAGTTCCTTCTAACCCCTGATGCAAAAATTGATGATGGAGTTTTTGATTTCTGCATAATTGATAAACTAACACGGAGAGAAATAATAAAATTTCTCCCAAAAGTTATTAAAGGAAAACATATTAACCTTCCAATGGTTACAATGCTAAAAGGTAAAGAAATTATTGTAAAATCAGATGAGGATTTACCGTTGTATTTGGACGGTGAAATCCCTAATTTAACGGACAGAAAAAATATTGACATAAAAATAATCCCAAAAATGATTAATTTAATTGTGCAATAGAAAGGCTTAATATGGAGGAACATAATGAAATATATTAAATCATTATTAGCAATAATTATCTTTTCATGCTTAATTGTAAGTTGTACAAGCCCAACTAAAAATGAAGGAAACCTTATCACCGGTAGAGTTTTCTATGCAGATTCTGGAAATCCTGCAGGCGGAGCAAAAGTCATTTTAAGAAAAAATCCAGGATTGGGATTCTACAATGATTTTCACTTTTATTCTAGTGCTTATACAAATAGCCAGGGATATTTTACATTCAATAATATAGAAAAGGGACTTTATGATCTTTATGCGTGTAAGTATAGTAATTCTGGAGAGCAAAATTTAACATATATCAGCCGGCTTTCTAATTCAATAAATCTTACTGATGAGGAAACAACATATACGGTTGAAGATATTTTTCTAATTCCAATACTTAATGAGGGTAAAATAAAAGGTAATTTAGTAATAAATACGACTCAATTGCCAGCAGATAGTGCTTTGGTAAACCTGTGGAGACTCGAAGAGTATACTTTTACAAAAATTGATAGTGGCATTTCTGATAGTGATGGAAACTTCCAATTTGAAAATGTAAGAACAGGAACTCACTACATTTATGCAAGTGCTATTGATACAAGTGGTGGTTTTTACACTCCTGTTGATGCCTCCCGATCCTGTTTTTGCAATGGAAAAGATACATATAATCTTGATACATTGTTTTTAACCTGTGTTGCTGTAGAAAAACCAGCAATCTATATCTATCCAGAAGAAGATTCTCAATTTCAAGTAAATCTGATTCTAAAAAATGGAACAAGAATTACTGAGAGTATCCCAAAATATAATGAAGGCTGGGATGTGTTTATAGAAAAATCCGGTAGAATAGATAGTAAATATGATTACCTCTTTTATGAAGCATCTATAAAAATGATACCTGAATTTTCTTCTGGCTGGTGTATTGCTCAAAAAAATTTAAAGAATGAACTGAATGATTTGCTACTGAATTTTGGATTAAATAAACAAGAAACAAATGAATTTTTAGATTATTGGTTAAATAGACTGCAAGATTACAAATATTACAAAATCTTTCCTGTTGTAAATCAGCAATTGGATGAATTCGTAGAATTAGATATAGCACCTCAACCCCAAACAATCTTTAGAATCTGGTTTTTCTTTCAAGGTTGTGATAAGTTTGAAGCGTTACCTTATCCACAAATCAAAAATTTTAAACGAGAAGGAACAACAGTAATTGAATGGGGGGGGAGTGCTGTTGAATTATAAATTACGAATTAAGAATTATAATAAAGATATAAGGTGTTAGGAAATATTTTGGATTAATAAAAAACTCGGCAAAAAATTATATAATTTGAGGTCTAATAGAAAAAAAGTGGTTGCTATTTTGATAATAATTCATTGATAA
>CAYNOU010000096.1:0-6262 GCA_964398885.1 uncultured Candidatus Cloacimonadota bacterium
CTTGTCGGTTTCATGTTAAGTTTTATCTACCCATAGTTTTTGAAGGAGAACCTTATATTTAAGAATAGAGATTCATTGTGAAGTTTGCATCGCTCAAAGGTTACATTATTCATAGCAACTTCTGCATCTGCATTGAGAAGATAAAGACCATCCCAAATTACTGTATCTGGAGCAGTAAACTTTACACTATCTCCTATCTCAATATTTCCATAGACTTCTATTTTGACATCGGGGTTCATTCCATATATTTCTACGCCAGAACCAATAGAAAGTGTTGCATTTTCAGGCACTATTATAGTATTTTCCAAATATACAGGTCCTTCTGAAAAGTTGTACTGATTTACATAAAAATATTCATCATCATAATAAATATTCTGGGTATTTGTATCACCATTTTGTCCATTCTCAACTCCGATTGATGTAAAATTATCAGGAGTTATCCCCTGACGCAGAATCGTATATGTGGGAAATTGGTCATCAGATTTAATTATAACATTTAACTCACCATCATGATAATATGCCAACATTTCTTCTATTAAATCTTTTGATTCAAAAAGAGTTGTATCGTTATAACTTATAGTATCACCATTTGATAACATTATTTCTTTGAATTGAGGTGGTATTACATCATATCTGCAAAAGCCAAAGAAACTCCCTGTTGTTTCTACTACATTTCCTTCAGAAAATTCAATAGCGTATGAACCAGAACTATTATCCCCAACCCCATAAAATGAATGACTATTATCATCCTCTTCTCTTAAATTATTGTTTATGACTACACCATAGTAATTTTCGCCATTTTGTATTTCTGTTATGGGATTGTCTTCCGATTCTGAGGGGATAAGAATAGTGAGGAACTTTGGGTCATGTCCTTTTGTAGATATTCTTAACCTTTTATGAAATCTGGAAGAAGAAGTTGGATTAGAACCCCAATTAGCATTAGGTAATAAATATGGAGAAAATTCATTATAATATGTTGTAAAAGTTATATTACAACCTACAATTCCGTGAAGTCTTGCACTACCTTTTCTAATTGAAAATATATTATCAGTAATATCTTCTGAAGATAAAGCGTTTGCAAAATGAATACTATTCCAATAAGTAGAATCTATGAATGAGTTTGAATGAACATCATCGAAGATAACAAATATATCCTCTACTTTATAGTAATTTCTATATACTTGCACATCATTATCCGGATAGTTATACTCAAGAAATACTTTCGTTTTTTCAATATTGGAGTTTTTAATTAAATATTGATTTACAGCAGGATTAGGACATGCTGGATTATTATTATATGGAGTAGAACCATCTGGTTGCCAGATACTAAAAGAAAAACTACTGCAAAAATTATAATTCCAAAAATCTAAATCCAATTCATTATATTCACTTACACTATCAGGAGTAACAACAATTAAGTTATGAGCATAAGATGACTTACACCAATCAAGTCCATAAAACCAGCCAGTTCCACCTGGAGGTACATTAGGATGGTCAGGTTTATAACCCGGATCAATTATAAGCTGTTTACCTTTATAATAGAAGAGATAGCTTGACTGATCTCCCTGATCATGATAAATCCCAATAGAATTCTCATGCAAGATATACATTGCCGGATTCTCTATTAAATTATCTTTGTCATTCACTTCATCTCTAAGAATAGTAAATTCTTCATCTGAATATGAACCATTCGTAAAACATTCAGGTGTTTCAAAATAACTATCAACAGGAATATCTCTATCAGGGTTGTAACAGACGACAATATGGTATCGTGGTAAGCCACTGAAATTTATCTCAGTAGGCCAAATTGTTCCTGATTTTAGACAATTAATATACCAGCCAGCCATATTTTTTGCAACTATGTTATTTGTATTTTGATAGAAAAATTCAGCAACGCCATGCATAAGATATTTACCTATATTCATATTCCACATATCATCATAAGGAAGCTCTTTTAATTCAGGCGAGAGCATTTTTATAACATGATTCATAATTCCAGTTACATGCGGATTGTTAAAGTAATTAACAGAGTCATTAGTAATTCTTTTGTAAGAAGTAAAAAATATTACCATTCTACTAAAAGTAAAAGCACCGTAACCAATGCCCTCTGACCAGGCTCCTGATTTTTGAGTATTAATATCAAGAATACCAGTTTCTCCAAAATAATCAGTATATAAGAAATCATTGTTTATAAGATCTAAAGATGCGTTCATTCTTGCTTCATTTCCAGGAACCTGCATAAATTCATCATCTTGCATTAATATTAAAACACAATGACCAAAGCCAGCAAGCAGTGCTGGTCTTTGCTGGATAATACAATTTTTAGGCAAGGTTGAATAACTTCCTTGTAATCCCCATTCATTGCTTCCGTATTCAGTAAGGAGCAATAGGCTGTCACAATATGTTACCATTGAATCTAATTTTGATATTATAGTATTGTGTTGTTCAACTGTTATTACGGAATCAGGCACATAAAACAGCATATCCGCTATAAAAGCTAAATAATTGACTTCTGCATGGAAAATATGACCTCTTGTATCATTATGGACAGTTGGATCATGCAGCCAATCAATAAATGACTGCACACTGAGAGTATAAATATAAGCATAAGCATCCTGTAAAAATTTAGCTTCAGAATCATAGTTAGATGGGTGATTTAGCCAATAAAAAATACCCCTGAATGCTTTTTCAGATGCGACCTTTAATGCTATGGGGCAGTCTTCTCTTTCATTTCTTGTAATTACAACAAGCGAGTCATCTTCACTTCTCTCTCGTGAGATTTGAAAAAGCTCTATAGACCAATGGATCTGCATGTGGGCTATTGGGATATACTTCATAATTACAGGCTTCTCTTATCTTCTGTAGAGCTAAAGAATCAATGGTGGCCGTTCTCGGTACTAAGAATTGGGCAAAAAGATTACTACTGACCAATATTAGTAACACCAACATAAATAATATTTTTCTGTGTTTCATGATTCCTCCAATTTTTTCTTTTTGCCACGAAGACACAAAGTTTATTTTTCATGTTTCTTTGTGTAATTCGTGGTTATTTTATCAATGTTATTTTTTTTGTTTGAATAATTTTATCATCACTTTTTAGGATAACAAAATATAAACCAGAGCTTACAGCTAAATTGTTACTATCTCTTCCGTTCCACATTACCTTTTTCCTATTTCCTTTTTCCTGTCTTTCATTAATCAATGTTTTTATCTTTTGTCCCTTGATGTTATAAACACAAAGTTTTATATTTTCCGTTTGATGTGGTAATGAATATGAAATGGTCGTTTCCTGATTAAATGGATTTGGGTAATTTGATAATTTGTAATCATAATTAGTTGGGGAAAGATTGTCATCAGTTCCAACCCAGATTTCATCACTAAGAGAATAAACATAATAATCATCTCCAATAGATTCAAAAAATAATAATTTATCACCAGAAGTTTTCTTGATAGTAAATGGGCTAATCGCGGAAGAATCACTATGAACAATATTGCCTGTTATTATATCCCTAATTTCTAATTGATTTTCCCTAAAATATAAGACATAATGATTTTCATTATTTACCCTTACATTTGTTGATGAGATTATATCCGAGGTTCCTGTTTGAGTATTATCTTTGTCCCAAAGAATTATGGAAAAATCTGGGGAGAAACATTTAAATTTTAAATCTGTAGATTCAGAACTCGGCCAATTAGAATAAGTTTTATAATATAAAATATTCCCATATGGGAGAGAATAATCCTTATTCTCAGTTAACATCATAAATTGATTTGGCCACTCACTATAATATATTTCTCCCGAAATCTCGTCAAAGAACCAACTACCATAGATTTGAGATATTGTATTTACAGTAGAAATCGAGTCAGCACTAATTAATTTTAGATAACGATACTGATTGCCATGCATACCAAGTTCATTATATAGACCGTAAAAACCAGTTGAGAAATAATAAATTAGTTGATCATCAAAATAAATATCTTCACCACATCGGGGTATAGTTTCAATAAATGATATTGAATTTTCGTTTAATTGAAACTTTAAAATGTCGCTATAATATTCATAACCACCTACGGCACCTTCAATATATCTATAACCAATAAGAATCATTAATTCTGAATTAAATCTATTTACTTTTATGGAATTAATATCTCCAATCAAAAGCCACATATCTTCAGATATACTTTTACTATAAATACATGAATCAATTAGAGAATAGTTTTCAAAATCATAGATATTAATCAAAATTGAATCCTGAAAAGGATAAATAGTTGAATCCCAAAGAATTGAAGCAGTTATTAAATAAGCACCATCTTCATCAATGTAAATATGAAATTTTTCAAAGACTTGATTTTGTTCTTTTTCTTGACAATGAGTAAATAACGAATCGCCGTTTTCATCATAACAGACAATTCTCAAATAATCATCTCCGTCATATCCAGCAAATAGTTCATCATTTCCATCATTATTATAGTCAAATAATTGTAGATTTGTTAGCTCATCATCTGGGACAATTTTTGAAAAAGAAAAATCTAATTCAAAATTAACTTGCGAATATAAAAAAGATGTAAAAAACAAAATAATCAAAAATACTAAAATTTTTGAATTCATTGTTCCCTCTTATTTAAATAATAGAACTTTACTTGTTTGGATTATTTCATTATCTATTTTTAACTGAATAAAATAAATTCCTGTACTTAATTTATGAGTATAGTTATCATTGCCTTTCCAGACAATTTGATAGTTTCCTCTATTAAGTTTATCTTTAATAAGATTTTTTATTTTTTGTCCTTTTATGTTATAGATATCAATTTCAGTTTGTAAGTAGTAAGGCATGTTGAATGAAATCGTTGTAGTTGGATTAAAAGGATTTGGATAAACATTTAAATAGTTGGCTAATTGTGGAATAATATTTTCTTCCGCAGGTGAATTACCATTTGTATCCATCTTGGTAATAACAAGTCTTTCATCCTGTTTACCTATGACTACGAAATAATTATCACTTGTGCTCTGAATTACTTCTGCTCCGTCGCCAACATCCCCTAATAGTTCTCTCTGCCAAACAATATTATTGTAGTTATCAAAACAGGAAATCTCTACATCTTCACCAATTCTACCGGTAAAAACTGTAAAATCACTAAAATTTGATACTAAAGAAAGTGGTACCCAGTCTGAATCATACTGTGCGTTCATTGTCCATAACAATAAACTGTCTCCATTAGAATTTATGGCGTCAATAATTACATTAAGATTATTATTTTGATCACGATAACTACCAATTATTTTAAATTGATTATTAGAATTATTTTTTATTATGGAATCAAAACCACTAATGAGGATGATAGGTTCTTCCAAGTTGTGTATCCAAATAACCTCACCAATTTCATTAATTTTTAGGGCAATAGCTTTTCTACCAGTTCCAACTATGTAATAATCACCAACAATAACTGAGTTGTTATCATCAGCTATAGCGATATCTTTTACATATCCGTAATTACTAAGAGAATCATTAATCCCATAGGTTTTTGTCCAGAGTGTATCTCCTTGGGCATTGAATTTTGCAATTTCCATTATTTCAAGATACGAAGGATAGCCATAATATTTATATCCCCCAGCATAATATTCATCTTCAGATGTCTGTTTTATTGTTTGCAAGTAATGAAATGGTCCCCACTCATCCGCTAGTTGGGTACACCACTCAAAACTACCCTCACTGTCTAATTTCAACAAATAAGAGCCAATATATTCATATCCCATATCATTTGTAATAGGAATAGCAAAGCCACTGTCATTAGATACAGTAAATCCTCTGGCAAAGTTAAACTGCTGCATAACAATTTCAAAGTCATCTAATTCAGGGTCATTGGAGAGAAATTTAAACCACTGGAAATTTCCCTCAGAATCTGTTTTCATAAGAGCTACACAATAGTGACTCAACATACCATCTGTAAGCTCAAGTTCCATTAAAACAGCATACCCACCATCTTGGGTTATTTGCAGACTGCGAGGTGTAAGCTCATAGACCCAAAGCCCTGTGGTTGGAAAAATATATGGATCCAAATCATATTCAATTTCAAATAAATCACTGGCAAAAAGACTTGAAAAAATAAAAAGTAATAAAAGCAACAAAACATTTCTTTGTTTCATGATTCCCCCAATTTTTTCTTTTTTTGCCACGAAGAGACCAAGGCACAGATCTTAATTTATTCTATATTCTTCGTGTCTTAGTGTCCATTCTCCGTAGCAGTAGGACTGCTACTGCGA
>CAYNOU010000097.1:0-4158 GCA_964398885.1 uncultured Candidatus Cloacimonadota bacterium
TTTGTAACAAACTTAATTGCTAATTTCCAAACTTCTAAATCTTCATGGCTTTCTATTTTTTTCATTTAACTTCTCACATTTCACATTTCACATTTCACTTTAAGAAATTACGCCGATGTGGGGATACTCTTGGTTAATTGCTACGATATCGGGGTCTAATTCTGATAGTTCGTAAACTCCGATAATTATTCCTGAGTGGTCTTCTTCACCGGAGAGGTGGACTTTTCCAGAGAGGGAGCCAGATTGGGGTTCAGTAGTACAGGAAAAGAGCGGAATAATTAACAAAATGTATAATGCATAATGAATAATGAATAATGTGGATTTATTTTTCATCTTAACATTATAATTAAATTACAATATTTTTTTGATTCTCAAACGACAAAAACCTAAAATACAAAAAAAAATAAATTTAAACTTTGATTTTTTTACAGCATTCTTTAGAATGCTTTCTTTGACTTATCGTGAGGGTTTACCCTCTCGCTTTGTGTCAATTATCTGAATGAATAATATGGACTTTTTTTTCACTTTAAAATTATTTTTTTTCTTCTTTTTCTCGTGCTGTGTTGAGAATTGATGTAAGAATTCTAATAATTTCTTCACACTCATTCAGAATACTTTTATTATCAATAAATTTACTGTATTGTAGTAATCTAATCCAATAACGGGTTTCATTTGCTTCTTTAAATGAGATTGACATTTTTGCTATAAAGTCTTTATGGCTTTGGGCAGAATCTGCCTCAACACAATTCGCTCCGATTGAGGTTGCTGATTTCAACAGTTGCTTAGACATTACATACTCTTTCTTTTTGTAAATAAGATGTTTGTATATTTCGATCGTGTTCAATGAGAAATCAAAAGTTTTTGTTAAAATAATATTTTCTTCTTTCATAATTAATTCTCTCCTAATTATTCATTTTTCATTGCTTGCCCAGTGAAATCTTTTTTATCAGTTATTTCACTTTGGGTTCATTATTCATTAATATGTGTTGCTTGGACATTATATATTCATGTTTCTCATTAGTCAGAAATTTATATAGTTTTATTATTTCCAAGGCAAGTAAAAAGGATTTATACAAAAGAGGATTGTTTTTAATATGATTATCAATCTCTAATTTTTCCATCATGTTTTGCTTTCTGCATTCTTATTTCTGCTTTTGTCTTAATCTTTTCAGCCAAAGGCTTGTGCCAAAGGCACATCCGCCTCTGGCGGAGATCCGCCTCAGGCGGAAGTCTTTTATCTTTAGTCTTATGAACTTTAGTCTTTGCTCTTTTGTGCTTCATAATTATTCTAATAGAGTTCAGAGTTTAGTCGTCTGGATGAGGAGAAATTACTAAAATTTTCATTTTTTATCGTTCTGAAATTTTTTTCAGTAATTTCAAAATAAGTTGTTTCATCTCAACAAACATCTTGACTGCTTGCCAGCGAAAATTAAGGTATCTATGAGCAAGTCGGTTCCTTTGTATGGCTAATTTAGCCAATGAGGCCTGTTCATCTTCAGAAAAAGTAAATTTCTTTGCGCATTCACCCAAAACCTGTGCATAATTCTCTGCTGAAATACCTTCTTGAGTGAGTATAGTCCCACACACCTCAATTAATGCAGTAAGAATATTCTCTACGGTTCGGTCAATTAATTTCTGGAGTTTCCTATCTTCTTTATAGTCTTTATATGTTTTAGAACTATAATCCTTCTCAAATTCCTTTATTTCTTCAGTAATGAACTGTAGAGAATCAGTAATTCTTCCTCTTGCATATTTAAATTCGGGCATGAGTTATCTCCTTTATATTATTTTTGGCAATTTCCTTCTGCCAGGGGATGCCAAAAATTTCGAAATCTTCCATTTGATAAATTGCCTCTATTTTCAACTCTAAAAACTTATCATTGTCTTTAATAAAAATAGGCATTCCTAACACTATAGCATTATAATAAAGCATAGGATGACGGAAATCTCTAAAAAGGGCAATAATATTTACTTCTCTATCCGAATCTCTCTCTAATTCATAAGAAATATCAGTAATTAAAGAAAAGATTTCGGGAGTACCAATTTCTGGAGAGAATAATATTCCTATATCTATATCAGAATTAGTACGTGGTTTCCCGGTTGCCCAGGAGCCATAGAGGAAAGCTATTTCAATATGATATTGAGAGGCATTCCGTTTGAAAAAATCCTTTAAATTTGAAACTTTTTTCTCTCTCTGTAATTTATTCATTTTTGGGACTATCTACCTGCTTATAGCGCATTACGCATTACTTCTTACCCCAGTGAAATCCCAGTTAAATACAAAAAGATGAGATTTAACGGGATAAATAGGAACAAAAGATTTCACGGGGTAAACTTTTTGCTTTTTACTTTAATCTTTGGTCTTTGTCCTTTAATCTTTCTTCAGTCTCGGCGAAGCGTAGCGTAGACGGATTTATCTCGGCGTAGCGTAGCGAAGACGGATTGCTTTTTCTTCTTGACCTACGAATCCCGATTCAATCGGGAGAAGTCGGTTTTGTTTTAATATTAGCAATAATTTTATTCATTTCATTTGTTGGAAATTCATTTTTATAATATCTAAGCAACAATTTCATATGTTTTTCATCTTCATTGATATTATCAGGAAAGGAAGCCAAAACCATTTTTCTGACAGTTTCACATAAACTTATTCCCATAAGGAATCGTTCTTCCCCTGATTTTTTCATCAACATTTTATGATATAGTTTATTAATCTTATCTGAAGTATCTTTCACCGACAAACTCCTTTGCAAAATTATATAATTCAATCTTTCTTAACCATTTTATTAGGTAATTTTTATCATAATTGTCATTAAGCAGGTTTATAATATCTCTTTTTTGTATTTCTGATTTAGACTCCCTGGACCAAAATATCTTAGAAATTATCAAATCTTCCTTTGAAACAATATATATTGAATGACCTTGAATTATTACTTTTTTTCTTCTATTAAACTCATTTTCTCTATATTCCGAATTTTTCCTAATAATCAAATCAGCTTTAATAACAGATTGTTTATGAATAATATTAAACATTGAATTATATTTTATCGCTTCGTTGAAAGCTTCTTCTGAAATATAATAATCATCCTTAAATTTTTGGATTAGACCAATTTTCATTTTTGGTTGCATCACAATAATAAAATCAATATCCCTTGTCATTCGCGGTTCAGCATAATAGTTCATAGCTAATGAGCCAGTAAGCATATAAGGAATATTTATTTCATTAAATCTATCAATTATATCAAACAATATATCAAATTCATTTTTCATTCTTAATTTTGTCCTTTAATCTTTCTTCAGTCTCGGCGAATCCCGATTCAATCCATTCTCCGTAGTACTACGAAGGATGAATCGGGAGAAGTCGGTTTTGTTTTTGGCTTTTTAAAGATAATAACACATCAAATAATAAATTATTTAATTTGATATTCTTTTTTTTACCAAGATAAAGGATAGCTAACACTTCTCGGGCTCGTAAAAGTTCTTTAACAAGGTTTTTTCTATAATTCATAGCAATTGTTAAATCTAAAAGCTCAAATGCACGCTCATAACAGTTATTAACCTCCTTCGTGTCATCTTTAATGAGCCAGTTTTTTGCTCTGTTCAATTCATTACCTATCATTAATATTTGTTGAGTAGGACTAAATTTACTCCACTTTTCGGGATTCAAATCTTTATGAAATTTTAATTTATACATAGTATTGACATTTACACGATTATCAAACTCTCTATAATATTTCTTATCTTATCTCTTATCACTTTACTTTCAACTTCCATTCCCCTATTATCTAATGAGGGACGGATATTAATTAATGCAGTATATTCAATCCAGTTTTCTTTTTCCTTTTCCAGGTAGAGATTAATACCCCATAGGTTTTTGGGGGAAGAGTTATTCTCCAAAAGCAGTTCTTCCAAATCAGCATGGAGCTCACCATCAATAGTGATTATTTCTCTTTCAACATCCGCAACACATTTTATCATTGTGCGGAAATAAGTGTTATATTTTTTTAAAATTACTTTTTTGGATGTCGGCTCAGATATTATTTTCATAGTTTTTATACATTTTTATCATTCCGAAGCTTTTTAATCTTTAATTTGTTTGAAGATTACATATTCTTTCTTTAGTCTCGGCGAAGCGTAGCGAAGACGGATTTAGTCTCGGCG
>CAYNOU010000097.1:4258-6075 GCA_964398885.1 uncultured Candidatus Cloacimonadota bacterium
TTTAGTCTCGGCGAAGCGTAGCGAAGACGGATTTAGTCTCGGCGTAGCGTAGCGAAGACGGATTTAGTCTCGGCGTATCCCGATTTACCTGTCCCGTGAAATCTCTGTTTTCTATTTATCCCGTGAAATCACATCTTTATGTATTTAACTGGGATCGGGAGAAGACGGATTTAGTCTCGAATCTTTTACCTTTTCAGCCAAAGGCCGATCCACCTCTGGCGGAAATCTTTCATCTTTCATCTTTTTTACTTATCATAAAAATCCAGATACCAATCAATGAAATTTGAAATCCCTTTTTTAATTGAAGTATTTGGGTGATAATTTATTTCCTTTACTAAATTACTAACATCTGCATGTGTCTTTGGAATATCACCAGATTGTAAAGGCATCATATTCTTTTTAGCTTTTTTATTCAGTTTTTTTTCAATCTCCTCAATAAAGTCCATTAAGTTTACGGGTGCATTATTACCAATATTGTATATTTTAAATGGAGATTTTGATGTTCCTGGATTTGGTTTTTTCCCACTCCAATTTTTGTCTGGCTTCGGAATACTTGTGATAACTCGTTTAACGCCTTCAACTACATCATCAATATAAGTAAAATCCCTTTCCATTTTGCCATAATTATAAACATTAATCGGTTTGTCTTCCAAAATCCTTTTTGTAAATAGAAAATATGCCATATCAGGTCGTCCCCAGGGACCATACACTGTAAAAAATCTCAAACCTGTAGTTGGCAGATTATACAGATGACTATAACAATGTGCTAATAATTCATTGCTCTTCTTACTTGCTGCGTATAAACTAATAGGATGGTCAACATTATCAGTCGTTGATAGCGGCATCTTTTCATTCAAACCATATACAGATGAACTGCTTGCATAAACGAGATGCTTGATTTTATAAATTTTACAACATTCTAAAATGTTATAGAATCCAATTATATTACTTTCCAGGTATGCGTCAGGATTTAAAATACTATATCTAACACCTGCTTGGGCAGCTAAATTAACCACATAATTAAAATCATACTTTTCAAATACCTTTAATAGTTTTGGCTTCTCTTTCAAATCTAATCTAATAAAATCAAAATTATTATATTTCTCACTATTTACGATTTCATTATAGTGAATATTCTGGGTTTTAATACCTAATTCTTCTAATCTGCCATATTTTAAGCCGACATCGTAATAATCACTAATATTGTCCAGACCAACAACATCAAAGCTATCGTCTACTAATTTTTTACATAGATGAAAACCAATAAAACCTGCAGCTCCGGTTACTAATATTTTTGAATTTTTCATATGTAAATTCTTTCTAACCACAAAGGCACAAAGACACGAAGAATACTTTATTCATTATAATTATAACTGGTGCTAACAATCACAAATGTCAAAACAAGCTGTCATTCCCGCGAACGCGGGAATCCAGTTCTTTACCCAAATTGTACTTTGGAACGCAAACAAATTCAATTTTCATAATCCTTTGCCTGCCCCGCCTGCCCTGTGTCCCGATATATCGGGATTATTTCACTGGGGTTAAATCTTTTCCTATTTAATGGGGTGTCCCGATAAATCGGGGCATGTATGTTTCATCTGAAAATCCTTTCTAACCACAAAGGCACAATCCCGCGGATGCGGGGGCACGAATGTAAATGTAAAATTATGGATTACAAGTACATTGCAATGATCCCAACACTCCCGATTTATCGGGACTACAGAGAACGGGTATATCGGGATAATGATGTCTTAATAAACAGTCCGTCAGCTGAAGGATATACTACATCTCAACTTCACAGGCGTGGACGCCTATGC
>CAYNOU010000098.1:0-6043 GCA_964398885.1 uncultured Candidatus Cloacimonadota bacterium
CAGCAATATGGTGACAAATATATTAACAAAAAAATAAAGAGGAGGTCTGCCTGCTTGCAGATTCTACTCATTTTTAAATGAAACCCGACTAGGGTTATATAACTCGAGCCGAGTTTCTGCTTTTTACCTCATCAATATCAACTTCTTTATCTCTCTATCTTTCACATCAACTTTCATTCTGTAGAAATAGATTCCGGTTGCCATGATTTTTCCATTCTCATCTCTACCATCCCAATAGGCAACTTTTGGTTTTGGATTGTTTTCATCAAATTCTGCATAATCATTGTAAATACATCTTACTAATTGTCCTTTAATATTATAGACATTTATCGCCACATTTGCACTATTATGAAGATTGAAACATATCCTGGTCGCACTTGTCAATATTGGATTAAATGGATTGGGATAATTTCCTAATAAAACAACTGGTTCGTATGGATTAGAATCAAACTCATCTATACCTATACTTACAGGTCCTAATTCGCCAGATAATTGAATATTTTGTCCAAAGATATCTCCGCTATCATTTCTGAGGTCTTCCCAAACAACAATCCATTGATTATTTGCGTAATTATTTACATCAAAATGCATCTTTTCTGATGAAACTGAAGATAGCATAATATGCTGTTCAGCCCAGACATAAGAGCCATCAGGAGCAATTCGCATAGCTTTTATATTACTATTTAGAGCATCTAAGTATTCATCATAAAAGACAACCGCATCTGTATCAGAACTTCTTGCAGCAAATGGATAGTAATCGGTAGAGCAAATTTCTATAAAAACTTTGCCATAATTAGTCCATAATCTTTCACCAGCTTCTGATATTTTCTGTCCGTAAATTCCTCTAAGATTTTGGTCTGAATCCATTTCATTCCAGAAAACATATACATCTCCTCTATTTAGGGGATAAACAAGTTGTGGATAAAAGTGATTTCTATTGGGCATTGTAGAGACTTCAACACCATTAGCTGTCCAGAGTGTATTCCCATCAGAGTCAACATGCTGAATGAAGATGTCAGCTAACATATTATTATCGCGGTCATCATGCCATGCTATAAAGAATCCATCGTTACCATCATTAATAAATGGGAAAATCTGTGTCCAGGCTGAAATACCTCCTGCATTTGAGATAACCGTATCTTCACTCCAAACAGCAGTGCCATTAGCACCGAATTTTTGTGCTAAAACATGACGGGTCATCATTGGATATACGCCTGAATCTTCAAAAAATTTCATAATAATATCATCTGTACCAACAGGAAGAAGTTGAGGCCAGGAATAAGTATTATCACAACTTAGAGTAATTCCATTATCTCCCCAGAGTAGATTGCCTTCAGGTGATATTTTTTGCATAATAATAACATCGTTAGACTGCCACGCAATAACTGCATTTCCTGCATTAGTAACTGTCACTTTGGGGGAAACATCAAATGCTGTACTGTTGGAAAGTTCTAAGCCATCAGCACCCCATATGAAATCACCTTCTGGTGAGATACGATAGGCGTAGATATTATTGTTACCTCCATTTCTGATATCCTGAAATGTTAGGATTGCATGATTGGATTGATCAACAGTCATATCCCAGTCGGTAAGCCAAGACATTGAGGGATGATTACTGATGAGAATTCCATTATGAGTCCATAACTCTGCTCCTCTGACACTGAGTCTCTGTAAGCGAACATCATAATTTCCCGACTCGTTAGAAAACCAGGAAATAAAAGTATCTCCAGTTGAACTCGTTGCGATTTTTGGAATTACTTGTGAACCGGTAAGGTCACATACAGCGAAATTTTGTGCGGGATTAGAATTCCATTCAGCAAAGAGAAAAGCTGGAATGAAAAGTAAGAATAGTATTAAGTAACTTTTTTTCTTCATAGTTGTCTCCTTTTATATTGAAGATTTTATTTAAAGTTAATAAACATTTTTATAAATATCTATTTTTCAATGTCAAGTTCTTTTATAACGAAATATGCATACCCCCAAAAATTTTCATAGCTATGGCAACATCGTTTGTAGAGAGTAGGTTGGATACTTTTTGTACTTGAGTTTATGATATTTTTTCATAAACTGGATGCAATACGAGACAACAAGTGAGATTCTGTAATAAATAAATTTTGATAACTCTTTCAATTTGTTTTTACTATAAAAGCCTGGACTTCACTACCAGCTTGCTGGTGTGGAGTTCAGAGCGATATTTACAAAAAGTCTTCATACTGAACTCCATCTCCCCGATTGGATCGGGGATCAAATCGTGATGAAAGACAGCCTGAGGGAAAATGCCTTTTAAATCATAACCTTTACCCCGTTCGCCTTTACTTCCATGAAAAATGATAAGAAAGACGCTTGCTGGTCTTCTTTAAGGATATTGACTCTTTTAGATTTTGATTTACCCTCCGAACTATACAACTCATGTTTATGAACACTCTCTTTATGAGGAGCTTTTTTGTAAAGTAATTTTCCATATAAAACTTCCCGTAATCCCTTTATTCATAGGCTCTACAGAAAATGCATGTCTAAATTTTGGGGGTATGCCTGTTTTTATAACGAAACCCGACTCGGGTTAAATAACTCGAGTCGGGTTTTTGCTGTTTTATCGCATCAAAATTAGCTTATTGGTCTTATATCCTTTCCCAAAAATGTTCCAAACAGGATTTCAAATCCTGTTTGATCAAATAAAAAATATTTATCCTCTTTACGAACCAAATGATATAAATTATTTGGCTTTGGGTAGATTCGGGTTAACACGAACCTAACCCCTTTTTTATCTCATCAAAATTTATCCTGCGTTCCGATATATCGGGATTATTTCACTGGGGTTGTTTTTTTGGGATTTTTTTAATTTAATTTGAGTACCTTCCTTACGAAGTTAAACTTACTATTTTCTATCCGTATAAGATAGATACCATTACTTACGACATTACCATTTTTATCCTTTCCATTCCATACAACGCTATTCACACCGCATTTACCACTTTTCACTTCGTACTTCCTTACTAATTGTCCTTTTGCATTATAAATTCTTATTTGTGCTTTTTCGTGTATATTTATGGGTATATTAAATGAAATTGTGGTTGAACTACTAAATGGATTAGGATAATTTTGGAAAAGTTTATATTCTATTTGATTTTCAGGTGTATCAGCCACTCCAACAGGTGGTGCACCATATTCATAACAACCCATATCAATAATGTCAATACCATCTCCATCTCCATCCCAGATACGCTCATTGCCGTCTAAATCCCAGAGAGGTAAATTAAGACCAGTTGTATCTGGTGTGCCAGCATCTATGCAGGGACTATTTGGTGTTAGATGATAGTCGCTACTTTCTGGATCTGCAAAAAGAGGATCTTCATCTATATTGCCCGTCCCGGGGAAGCCATCATTTTCAATATCATTATATTCAGCTACTATCTGACCACCATCATAATTAATTTGATCTGGAATACCAAATCCACCTGTATTACCCCAATAAATAGAGTTGGTTGTTTGCAAATTAGAGTTAAAACCATACACTGCTCCACCCTCTCCACCAAACATACTATTTACCCAATTAAATACAAATGTATTATTTAACAGTTCAAGATTTGAATAGCCGCTATAGAGTCCTCCGCCTCTTGCTCCAAATTCAACGCCAAAAGCACTATTTTCAGCAAAAAGAGAGTTTGAAACAATACCTGAAGAGTTATAAGAATATATTGCACCACCAAGAGTGGTATACCAGTTACTACTCGTGTTTGATATAAACTTGCAAATATGAATATTTATACACGATAATTCGAAATAAATTGCTCCACCTGCAGCAAAATTCCAAGTGCCTACTGATGTGTTATCGATAAAAATACAACTATTGATTTTCAGCGTTGAATTTACACACTTAATTGCACCACCATTTTCAGCTAACCCATTTTTGATAGAAAAACCAGATATAATGTCATTGACATTTTGATTAGTATTTGTAAGGTCAAATCCTCTTCCATTTTCTTCACAATCAATAATACAGTTCTCTGCTCCATTCTCAGATTTTACGGTAATATGTTTTTCACTTCCATCCCAAGTAAGATTTTTATTATTTCCTCCAGTATAAGTTCCGTCTGCTACCAACACAGTATCGCCGTCACCGGCAGCGTTAATCCCTTCTTGTATAGTAAGATAATTGCCACTCCCATTCCAGTTAACAGTAATTGTTGAGGAGTTTAAAGACGCTACACTAATTAATAGTGCTGTTAGAAGTAAAGATATTTTTTTCATCTTGACTCCTTTTTAGTTTAATTGTACTATTTTTTTGATAATTGGTTTACAATCTTTTTTATCTCTTCCTGAGGAGGATCCGCCTCTGGCGGACGTTCCTCTCTAACCAAGTCTTGCTTCTTTATCTAATCAAAACCCGTGCTCCGAAGTTTTAACTTTGGCTGGTTCAGGTATATCACCTGAGCCAGATGTTTAAAATATATGGCTCAATTTACAAAATTGAACCAGCGTGGGTTGTCCTCCGTAGTCCCGAAAGCTTTCGGGACTACGGAGGAAGTTTCTTGATATCCGTAGCTTGAGCAAAGGATATTAACGAAGGAGGATTTATCCTCCGAAGTTTCCATCCTCCGTAGCAGTGCTACCCCTGCTGGTTCAGATTTGTAATCTGAACCTAAACGTTTTAAATTCAAGGTTCAAGTAACATACTTGAACCAGCAATATGGTGACAAATATATTAACAAAAAAATAAAGAGGAGGTCTGCCTGCTTGCAGATTCTACTCATTTTTAAATGAAACCCGACTAGGGTTATATAACTCGAGCCGAGTTTCTGCTTTTTACCTCATCAATATCAACTTCTTTATCTCTTTAGCCATGCCATCAACCTTCATTTTGTTGGGAAATTCTGGAGTATTTTTAATACAATTTCTTTCAAACTTTGTGCAAAGTTGGTATTATAAAGTTTATTCACATCACCAATAGCATCTTCAAAATCTTTATCAAAATATATTTTACCTAAAGAAGAAATATTAAATATTTTCACCTGTTCTTGTATAAATGGATTTTTTGTGAACTTCATATTTTCTATCACACCAATAATTGGAACTTTCAACTCTAAAAGAAGCTGTAAGGATTTTTTTACTGTTTGAATTGATAATTTTGAAGGAGTAGTAATAATGATAAATTCTGCTCTTTTTATTATTCTAATTATATCAAGAGTTGCATCACCTATTCCGGGCGGCATATCTATAATTAAGTAATCCAATGAACCCCACTGAGTAATTGCGAGTAATTCAATAACCGCATTTGAAATATCAATCCCTCTTAATGGTGAAGGATTTTCTTCAGAAAAGCTGATGATTGACATAAATTTTATTCCATAATATTTAGATGGGACAATCCCTTTGTCTTCTTTCGGGAATTCATAATCCTTTATACCAAGAATTATATGAGATGAAGGACCAGAAAAATCTAGATCAAATAATCCAACCTTATGCCCCATCTTTGATAAAATTAGTGCCAGAGTTGATGAAACAGAACTTTTCCCGATTCCACCTTTTCCACCTGCAACTGCGATTATTCGTTTTATGCTTTTTAATCTTTTATCAATAACTTCTAACCTTGGATCCATAGTAATCACCTTTCACCTGATATTGAGTCAATCCAGATTCCTCGTCCTTGTATAATTTCAAAATCAGGACTATTACATTCTGGACATCTGAGATAAACATGAGCAGTCTCTGGAATGAAATGAAGTGATTCGGTCTCATCTTCTGATAAATTTTTTACTGCATCTTTAAAAAACCATTCGTTTTTGCATACTTTGCATTTTAGAATAGCTTTTTCTGATTTTATTTTTATTTTTGCATTTTCCAATAGTTTTTTTTGAGGTTGCATAACTTCTTTTAAAGCGAAGTTAAAAATTTCAGTATCAATTGTTTGAAGTTCACCAATTTTTATGATGATTTCGGATATTTCTTTTAAATCTTCGTTTTCTGCAACCTTTAATGTGGTTGTAACAACTGCATCTGCTAATGCCCATTCGTGCATAATAGCTCCTTACTTCTTCGAGTCGTA
>CAYNOU010000099.1:0-5861 GCA_964398885.1 uncultured Candidatus Cloacimonadota bacterium
AAATTATGTTAGGAATTGAACGGTCATATCTGGGTGGAGGAAAATAAGAAAGGAGAAAAAATGAAATTTTCAGAAACTATACAAAAGGTTGATAGAAGATATATCTATATTGTAGTTGCTTTGGCTGTAATTATCCCTCTTATTTTTCCACTTGGCTTAAAGACTTATACGACAACACCTGTAGAAGACCTATATAGACATATTGATGCTATTGCTGGCAGAGACGATAAAGCAATTCTGATTGACTTCCTTCATGACCCATCAGTTATGCCAGAGTTATATCCTATGGAAATTGCACTTATGAAGCATTGTTTTGCGAGAAAAATTAAACTATTTGCAATTTCCTGGATGCCGACAGGTGCTCCGATTATAGAAATGGCTCTCTCAGAAGTTAAAGAAGACTTTCCAGATATTAAAGTCAATGTAGATTATTGCAATTTCGGATTTAAGCCATGGGCTTTAACAATACCAATTATTCTCGGAATGGGCGATGATATTGCAAAGGCAGTTGAAACTAATAGTGAAGGTAGCAAACTTGAAGATTTACCAATAATGAAAAATATTAAGAATTACGATAATATCCAAATTGTAATGCAAATATCAGGTTCAACTTCCGGATATCTATGGTATACCTATGCCCGTCCAAGATTTGGCGTGGATGTAGGCGTTGGTGTTACTGCTGTTATGGCTGCCGATGTGTATCCTTATTTACAAACCGGCCAATTGCTCGGAAGCATGGGCGGATTGAAAGGCGCAGCCGAATATGAGAAATTAGTTGATGTTTTTGCCATGCAAGGTCTTGATTATAGCAAGAAAAAGGCAAGAGATATTGCGTGGAGTTCAAAACAATATTCATTATCAAATATACCATATAAATACAAAAAAGCAAGAATTGGTATGGACGCACAAGCAGTCGTGCACGTTCTGATAATTCTGTTTATTATAATTGGGAATATTGGATATTTTTTGGATAAGAGAGCAGAAAAAAAGCGAAAGTATGCTAAATAAAGCCACGAACCAACACTAACTATCACGAACAAAAATTTCATTATATAATAAAGAGTTAGTGCTTGTTCGTGTTTACCCTGTGAAATAATGGTTACAAAAAATGGTAAATTATTTTGTTTTTAAGTTTTATATTTCACAGGGTGAAGTTGGTGGCGGATAATTTATTGGAGGATAAATGACTGAAACTATTGGAATCTGGATTGCTGCATTTTTAACTTTGTGTATGTTTTCTTTTCTATACAAAGATAATCCATTTTATAAATTTGCAGAGCATCTCTTTGTGGGTGTTTCTATGGGATATGCTATACCACTTACCTGGTATAATGCTTTTATACCTTATGCATATAATCCTTTATTTTTAAAGAAAGAGTATATTCTTATTATTCCTTTTATTATTGGTATGATGTACTGGCTTAGATTTTCTGGGAGGCTCAGCTGGGTAAGTAGATATCCAATTGCATTTGGGCTGGGTATTGTTGGCATGGGTGTCCCTATGTCTATGCACGCAGGTGTGTTAGTCCAAATGCGAAGTATGATGTTGCCTCTAAATAATATCAATACTATTCTTATATTTATTGGAACGGTTAGTATTTTGTGTTACTTCTTTTTCTCAAAAGCACATACAGGAGCTTATGGAAAATTTACCTCTCTTGGCATCTGGTTTATGATGATAGGATTTGGTGCCTCATTTGGCTATACAGTAATGGCTCGTATTTCTTTACTCATTGGAAGAATAGAATTTTTGCTTGAAGAGTGGTTACATTTACTTTAAGTAAAAATAAATAAATAAAATAGCACAAAGGCATATCTTATGGATGGAAGTTTATTATTATGTCTTTGTGCTTTTTTCTTGGAAAATAAGGTTTTCTTGACCTCAATCCTCTCCTAAAAGGAAAATTGAAATACACAACCATTTAACCATTTTAATGGTTTTGAAACCGTTAAAACGATTAAAAAACTCTGTTTCATTCTTTACCCACAAATAAATTTGTGAGCTTCTTTTACAAACTCCATATTTGTGTATAATGGAAAGCCTAAAAGGAGAGGAAGACAAAATTCTCCTTCTCCTTATAGGAGACGGTCCCCGCGGACACGGGGATAGAGGTTGAAGTTAATCAAAAGTTTTTTATAATATCTCATAAAAAAATGAAAATAATCTATTTTGCAGATCCCATTAGAAGTTTTAATAAAGGAGTACGAAAATGAGTCACGAAAAATCGGGATTCGTTTTCGCACTCCAAATATATCTGACTAATAAATAATATGAAAAGCAGAAAGATTTATCAAATAGTTTTTATTATACTTCTATTTACTATTATATATATAAGAATTTCTTATGACAAAAATAAACCAATAAAAGAAACAAGAGTAGCTTTAGGAACTTTTGTTACCATTGATATTCAGGATAGAAATGTTAATAATAAAGAAATTATAGATTCCTCTTTTGCTTTAATACATAAATACGAAGATAAACTTTCCATTTCAATTGAAAATAGTGAAATTAGTAAAATAAATAGCTCAGAGAAAAATGAAATACAAATTTCAAACGATGTGAAAAATTTAATTGATGAATCTCATAAAATCAGTGAATTGTCAAATGGTGCATTTGATATAACTATTGGAACGATTTTAGAAAAATACGATTTTGTAAATAAAATTATGCCCGATTCAAATAAGATAAAAAATATGCTTAATCTTATTGACTATAAATATTTGCAAACAAATAGTGATACACTTATTAAAAAGAAAAAGAATATTCATCTTGACTTAGGTGGTATCGCAAAAGGATATATTGTTGATAAAGTGATAGAATATTTGACATCACAAGGAATTCAGTATGCAGCAGTTAATGCAGGTGGAGACCTCTTTGTATTAGGAAACAAAAAGAATGATGTATGGAAAATCGGTATCAGGCATCCCCGTTCTGAAGATGAAATATTTGGTGAAGTGTCTTTAAAAAATATGTCAATTGTAACATCTGGCGATTATGAACAATTCTTTTTTATAGATGGGAAAAGGATTCATCATATTCTTAATCCAAAAACTGGGCTTCCTGCTAATAGATCTATAAGCTCAACAGTAATTGCACCTAATGCCACAACCGCAGATGCTCTATGCACTGCAATTTTTGTAATGGGACCACAAACTGGAATTTCTCTCATCAATAGTCTGGAAAATGTAGAAGCCATAGTAATTTATGAGAAAGATGGAAAGTTGCAATGTGAATTATCAAATGATTTTTCAAGGTATAATTTTCACCGTAGTGAATAATAAGGAATTTGGAGTCAGTGAGTCTCTCGCCGACAGAGTCGACGACTCCATATAAAGATTGATAATAATGAATGACCCCGTTGAAGTAAAAAAACAACTTCACGGGGCAGGCCTAATGACTTAATGACCAATGACTAAATATAAAGACATCCAAAATCAACAAGATAAACGGGAGATAACAATAAATAAAGTCGGCGTAAAAGGATTAAAGTATCCTATTGTTCTGGAAGATCGAGAAAATGGAAAGCAAAATTCAATTGCAACTGTTAATATGTATGTTGAATTGTCTTCAAATTTTCGTGGTACGCATATGAGTAGATTCGTTGAAATTCTAAATCATTATCATAAAGAAACCATTGTTGATAATCTTGAAAACCTGCTTTCAGAAATGAAGAAAAAATTAGATGCAAATATCGCATATATTGAATTTGAATTTCCATATTTCATAAAAAAGCAAGCCCCTGTTTCAAAAGAGGAATCGCTAATGTCATATAATTGTAAGTTTGATGCAAAGTTAGATAAAAAATTTCAATTTGAGATGTCTGCTACTGTTCCTGTTATTAGTCTTTGCCCTTGCTCAAAAGAAATTAGTGATTTTGGGGCTCATAATCAGAGAACTTATGTTACAGCAAAAATAATGTATAAAGATTTCGTTTGGTTAGAAGAATTAATAGAAATAATTGAGAAATCGGGGAGTAGTGAATTATATTCAATGTTAAAAAAAGCTGACGAAAAATATGTTACAGAAAAATCTTATAATAATCCAAAATTTGTAGAAGATATTGTTCGTGAAGTTGCAGAAAAATTAAAGAATGACAAAAGAATTACTTTTTACAAAGTTGAAGCAGAAAGCATTGAATCAATTCATAATCATAATGCGTATGCGATGGTGTTAAAGTGAAGCCACGAATCCCCAATCTAATTGGTGACACAAACTATCACAAACAAAAAAATAAATAATGAAAAAGTTTGTGTCAGTTCGTGTTAGTTAAAGGCAAAATTTTAAACATGAAAACTTTAGGAATGGATGTTGGCGGAACTAACATTAAGTATGGAATTGTCCAATGCGAATTACAAATTACAAATTACAAATTACAAATTACAAATTCAGTAAAAACAGAGGCTTCAAAAGGCAAAGAATTTACAATTAATAAGATTATTTCAATAATTGAGAAATGTAAAAAGGATTATGATATAAAATCCGTTGGCATTGGTATTGCCGGCTTGGTCGATTCCGCAAGTGGTATTATTTTTGAATCACCTAATCTTCCGGATTGGAAAGATATAAATCTAAAAAATGAATTGAAAGTAGTAGACCGGCCAATCTTTATTGATAATGATGCTAACTGTTTTGCTTATGGTGAGTATTTACTAAGAAACGATAGAACAATAAGAAATTTGATTGGAATCACGCTTGGAACTGGAATTGGTGGTGGACTGATTACTGATGGAGAACTTTATCATGGAAGTTATGGCTTTGCTGCAGAGATTGGCCATATTAAGGTCGTGCCAGATGGAAGAAGATGCAACTGCGGACAGAATGGATGTCTGGAAGCCTATTCTTCAGGTTTTGCAATTGAAAAAAAGAGTAAAGAAATCTTTGGCGAAAAAATTGAAGTTAGTAAACTTTACAAAATGGCTTTAAAAGATAATAGAAATGCAATAAAGATATTCAATGAAGCATTTGAAAAACTTGGAATCGTTTGTGCAGGATTGATAAATTTGCTTAATCCCGACATTATTGTTTTGGGAGGTGGACTTTCTAATATGAGAGATTTTCTTTTGATTCCTGTAAAAAATGTTGTTCAAAAAAACTGCTATGAAAAGCTATATAAAAAAGTAAGAATAGAAGTGAGCAAATCCGATATGGACTCTGCAATTATTGGCGCTGCAACTCTGTCCTTAAAAAATAGTCAAGATAACAAATTAACTTGAAGTAAAGAAAAATTAAAAAAAATAAATAAAATTTAAAATAAATTTGACAAAAACATTGCGTAGTTATTTTTTTTGGTAAATTAAAATTCAAATCAATATTGGAATTACAAAGAGCCTTGAAAAATGTTTCATAAAAAGAAGTTGGTAAAAATAGAAACTAATCAATTGACAAAAGAAATGTCTCAAATAGGTAAACCCTTTTATAGGGTAAACACTTTAATTTCTTCAGTCTCGGCTAGGCCGAGCCTAGACGGATATGAAGTGTTTTTTATGTTAACTTTCATTGATAGGTATTCCATTCTTGCGTAGATATTTTGAATGGAAATTTTATGTTAATCAGGATACAAAAAAAATTATGGAGGATTTAAATGAAAAAGATACTATCTATAGTTATCTTATCACTCTTATTCATTCTACCCTATGCATTATTTGCAGCTGAAACTGGCACCATTGCAGGAAAAGTTGATGTTGAAAGAACTGGAACGCCATTATCCGCAGCTAATGTGATTATTGAAGGTACTAGCATAGGAGTTTTAACTAAAGCTGATGGTAGTTTTATTATGAAAAATGTTCCAACTGGCACTTATACTGTAACTGCCAGTTTTTTGGGATATGAAAAACAAACCAAAACAGTAGAAGTAAAGTCT
>CAYNOU010000100.1:0-5806 GCA_964398885.1 uncultured Candidatus Cloacimonadota bacterium
AACTGACGAAACAAGCTAATTAACTTTTATTTCTATATAGTTGACTCCTTTCTTTCTTGTTTGCCACGAACAAGCACGAACTTTCACTAACTTACTAAAACAATTTAATAAAAAAATATTCCTTTTATTCGTATAAGTTGGTGTAGTTCGTGGATAAAAACTACTTAATTTACAATTCTTTTAAAATCGAATCCAGTTCCATCTTTTTGAAAGTTGATTAAAATACCTAATTTATAACCCGAGATTTTTAGATAATTTATAAGTTGTGCTATATGCTCTTCGTTCAAAGCATTACAAGCTTTTATTTCTAATATAATTTTATCTTCTACTACATTATCTGCAAAATATCGCCCTACTAAAACACCCTTATAATAAACATCAAATTCCTTTTCTATCTCTACTTTGAGACCCAAATTTCTCATTTCCACTGGAAGAGCATTTCTATTTACCCCGTTAAGTAACATCATTAGATTCGGATTGAGATTTTATTAATTTCTTCCTAACCTCTAATTATGTTATATAGTCTATTTATGTTCTACTTACACGGGGTGAACCTTTTCCAATAATCCTGTTCCAAGATGATTTTTTACTTCAATACAAGCTTGTTTAATCAGATAACTTTCTTTTTTATAAATTATTTTATTGTTCATTATATTATTATCCAAATTAAAAAAAGTTATTTTTTATTCTTTATGTTCGTGTTAATTCGTGCCTGCCCCGTGAAATAGCTTACAATAAAAAAGTAGTAAATCAATAAAAATACAAAATATTTCACGGGGTAAATTCGTGGCTAATCTTCTTCCATAAATGGATATTTGTAATCCGTTGGTGGCACAAATGTTTCCTTTATAGTGCGAGGAGAAACCCATCTGAGCAGATTTATCATATCTCCAGCTTTATCATTAGTTCCAGATGCTCGTGCACCACCAAAGGGTTGCTGACCAACAACTGCACCAGTTGGTTTATCATTCACATAAAAGTTACCAGCAGAATTTCTAAGAATTTCTTTTGCCATTATTATTGCTTCTCTATCATTAGCAAAAATTGAACCAGTTAATGCATAAGGAGAAGTTTCATCACAAAGATGTAAAGTTTCTTCATATTTATCATCTTTATATACATAGATAGTAATAACAGGTCCGAATACCTCTTCCTTCATTGTCTTGAATTTTGGATTTGTTGTTAAAATGACTGTCGGCTTAATGTAATATCCTTTTGAATCATCATATTCTCCACCACAGATAATCTCCGCATCACTTGATTTCCTGGTGAATTCAATATAGGACACGATTTTATCAAAAGCATTTTTATCAATAACAGCGTTAATAAAATTTGTAAAGTCTTCAACATCTCCCATTTTCAGTTCTTTTGTGGTTGCGATTAGCTTATCTTTCAATGCTGTCCAGATGCTTTCTGGAATGTATGCGCGAGAGGCTGCAGAACATTTTTGTCCTTGATATTCAAAAGCACCACGAATAATCGCTGTATTCAATGCTACAATATCAGCAGAAGGATGAACAAATATAAAATCTTTTCCGCCTGTTTCACCAATTATCCTGGGATAAGTTTTATAATTCTGAATATTTTTACCAACGATTTTCCACATAGTCTGAAGCGTATTGGTACTCCCGGTAAAATGAATTCCTGCAAGATGAGAATTTGAAAGGACAGGATTGCCAATTTGAGAACCAGGACCTGGAATGAAGTTAATTACTCCGTCGGGAACTCCTGCTTCTATGAAAAGCTGCATTAGATAGTATGCACTGTAAACTGCTGATGATGCGGGTTTCCACAGAACGACATTTCCCATTATTGCTGGAGCAGATGGAAGATTTCCTGCGATTGAAGTAAAATTAAAAGGAGTAACAGCAAAAACAAACCCTTCTAAAGCCCGATGTTCTGTCATATTCCAGATTCCTTTTGCAGAATTAGGCTGCCTTTCATATATCTTCATAGCATAATAAGTATTAAAACGGAAAAAGTCTATCAATTCGCAAGCTGAATCAATTTCTGCCTGAAGAACATTTTTGCTTTGTACAAGCATTGTCGCTGCATTAAGAAGTGGACGATATTTTGTAGAAAGCAATTCAGCAACTCTGTGGAAAATTGCAACTCTTTCCTCCCAGGGCATATTTGCCCATTTTTTTCTTGCGTCAAGTGCAGCATTAATAGCCATATTTACTTCACTTTCACCAGCCTTATGATATCTGCCAAGTAGGTGCTTATGGTCGTGTGGAATCCTACACTCACCCATATCACCAGTCTTAATTTCTCTTCCTCCAATAACTAAAGGAATTTCAATAACCTCAGATTTCAACTCAGCAAGTTTATCTTTTACCAATTTTCTTTCTTTTGAACCTGCTGAATATGAAAGAATAGGTTCGTTTGTAGGAAATGGTACTACTAATTTTGAATTAATCATTTCTTGTCCTCCTTAATTATTTTTTCTCAGAATCTTTTATAAATTTATTAAGTTCAAATATAATTCTATCCATTTCTTCATCAGAAAAGCCTTTTTCATCCATCTGGTCATGGAGCGTACCCCAGACCGGTTCTCCACACATAACACAGACAATACCTCTTTGTGAAAGAAATTCTTGTGCACCGGGAAACTTTTTTAAAATGTCCTCAATCCACATATCTTTTGTAATATGTAATTTCACGAAGCAACCTTCTCTATACTATTGAAAATATTGATATTTTTAAAAAGAAATTCTTTATTCTGTATGAATTAGATGTCAAGCAGTTTTTAAAAAAATATAATAAATATTCTCTTTCTAACCAAACAAGCCCTTGACAGAAAATGGGACAGGCAGAACCAAAAGGAATTAACTATCCGACTTCGCCCCGAAAAAAATCGGGACTTCGACTGGACAAGCCGAGAAACACCAAAATACACAAAACAAACAATCAATATTCGCCAGTTCCGAGACGGAGTCGTCCCGATACATCGGGAGGACTGGCGAAAGGTGAACCTCAGTGTTTACCCCGTGTAATAACTGCTGGAGAGTAATAGCCATAGTATTTTATATCACGTCTCCCAGGCTTTTTATATTGCCTTTTAAGAACCACTTTATATTACACGGGGTGAATCAGTGGTAAATAATAAAACGGTGAACCTCGGTGTCTCATATAAAAAAATTTATCTTGACAGAAATACTGCAATTTTATTTGTAAACACATCGTCGAGTTATGTTTTCTAAACCTGATTGGCAGGAAGCATAACCGATAGGGTGTGTTTGGAAACGAACATACCTCCCGTATTTGGAAAGGCGAAAGAGAATATACTTTTAAATACTTACTTTTTTCTTTTTGCCTTCAAAAAAATAATAAATTTTGGAGGTATTATAAAACCATTCTCCAAGAGCAAACAACCTTGTATGAAGGTTTCATTGTGCAACTGTCATGGAATGGTCCATGACAGCTCTGAAAGTCTCCTTTTATCGAAAAAGCTACTTTTCATTTAGGTGCTAAGTAATTTCAGAAATAGATATAAAAATGAAATGGCTGGTTAGATATTCCTCACAAGATTTACTATACATAGCAATCTTTAGTGCTTTGGGTTTAGCAGTTAAGCCTATTGTCGCCCCTCTTATTCATTTAATTTCTACACCATTAATGGTCCCTGGAGGCTCCCTTGCCGGAGGATTATATATGATGTGGATTACTCTTGCAGTAGTAATTGTTCAAAAACCAGGAGTTGGATTCCTGGTGGGTTTGGTTCAAGCTGTTGTAATGCTCTCTCTGGGACTTTTTGCAAGTCATGGTGCGATTTCTTTAATTAGCTATACCATGCCTGGATTAGTTGCAGATATAACAGCCCTTTTACTAATAAGAAAAGATACCGCTTATGCACATATTTTAATTTGTGTATTTGCAAATATTACAGGAATAATAATTGTATCAACATTGTTTTTGCGGTTACCTTTTATTCCAATTGTTATTTCAATATTTATTGGTTCTTTTTCTGGAATAATTGGTGGGCTTTTATCCTATTCATTGTTTATTAAATTAAAAAAATATAGAATTATTGGAAATGAATCAAGAATCGCTAATGGACGAGAATAAACGATAATCAGTTTAAAGACCAAATCTAAAATAATACTGGATTACGAATAAAATCTTATGTCAATTCTTGAAATTCAAAATCTATCCTTTCGCTATTCAAATAATCAATCCTGGATTGTCAGAAATTTCTCATTTGCAGCTGATACAGGCGATATTGTCGCGGTTATAGGTAAAAGCGGAAGCGGTAAAACAACGCTTCTTTATATATTGTGCGGTGTAATTCCTAAAATTATTAAGGGGCATTTTAACGGTAAAATTAAAGTTATGGATGAAAATATTGAGAATCTTTCTCTACCACAAATTGCACCAAAACTTAGTTTAATGATGCAAGAAACAGAACTTCAATTATCATTTCCGTCCGTTGAACAAGAATTAGCATTTGCACCAGAAAATTTGAAACTTGCTCCATCAAAGATTGAAAATCGGATTGACGATGCTCTAACTTTATTACAAATTAAATCTTTGCGTTATGAAGAAACAGCTACACTTTCTTTTGGGCAGAAAAAACTGGTTGCATTTGCTTCTATTTTAACCTTATCTCCACAAATTTTTTTATTAGATGAACCGACTTCAGGACTCTCATCTTATTATATTCAAATAATTATAAATGTAATTTCAAAATTATCTGATGAAAAAAAAACAATTTTTATTGCTAATCCTGTAAGTAATTTATTAAAAATTTCAAATAAAGTTATTGATTTAGATAATCTTCAAGAATGAAACCGATTTACAAAATAAACGAACTTTCATTTTCATATTCATCAAATAAGGAGATTTTCAGAAACATCCATCTTGAACTGACTTTTGAAAAGATTACTTTGTTAAGTGGAAAAAATGGGAGTGGAAAGACTACTCTTTGCCGTCTTTTATCTGGTTTGGAAAAAAGATTTCAAGGATACATTTTACTGGAAAACAAAAATTTATCTAAAATACCAGTAAATATAATTGCCAACAAAGTAGTTTATCTAAAACAAGAAAGTTTAGCTAATGTTGTTGCGGCTAATCCTGATGAAGATTTAGCCATCTGGCAACATAAATTTCGTTTGAATAATAATACTTTTGAAAAAAAAAGAGCAAATGCTCTAAAATATTTTAATATTTTCAATTTAAAAAATAATCCTGTTTGGGAATTAAGCAGTGGCCAAATAAAACGAATCGGATTATCGGCTTTGCTACTGAATGATGAAAAATATTGGATATTGGATGAACCTTTTGGTAGTTTGGATGATAAGTCTGTTGAATTACTTCTACATATTTTAAATACAAGAAAAAAAAGAATGAAAGGTTGCCTTCTTATTACTCATCAATTTCAAGAATGTAAGTCCATCACCGATCGTTGGCTTCAAATAGAAAATAAGAATATAATTGAAAAAGATAAATTTTATAAATAACATTTTGTTAGTGCCTGTCCTGTCCCGATTTTATGAGTTGTCATCCGCCAGTTGGCGGACTGACATAAAAGATATTCAACGGTAGGTTCGTCATGGAATGGTCCATGACGACTCCTCGGACAATGGACAAAAAAAGGATTTTCAGATGAAACATACATGCCCCAATAAATCGGGACACAAAGGAGCATGAAAATTATATGCAGAGATTGAAACAAAGTATAATCAAAAAAGAAATAGAAATTATCTCTGTGTTCTCTGTGTCCCCGCCTGCCAAAGCGAAGCGGCGGGCAGGTCTGTGGCAAGGCATGTTCTCATGAAAAATAGTCTTCGCACATTACTAAGTATCG
>CAYNOU010000101.1:0-5620 GCA_964398885.1 uncultured Candidatus Cloacimonadota bacterium
AAGCATTCCCAAGCTGGGGCTTGGGAATGAGAGTTTATATTTATTTTCTCTGTGTGCTCTGTGTCTCTGTGGCAAAAGATTTACATATGAAAAACATCGTAGAAATAAGAAACCTACACAAAATTTATTCAGGTGGAACCCACGCTTTAAAAGGCATAAACCTAACTGTTAAAGAGGGTGAATTTTTAATCATTCTTGGATTATCTGGCTCTGGTAAATCAACACTTCTACGCTGTTTGAACAAATTAATTGAGTCAACTTCTGGAGACATTATTGTTAACAAAGAGGATGTTGTTAAAGCTGAGGGGAAAAATCTTAGACGAATTCGTAGACATATTGGAATGATTTTTCAGCAATTTAATTTGATAAAAAATCTCAGCGCATTAACAAATGTTCTTACAGGTAGGCTTGGTTATGTTTCGCTTGGTCATTCAATAACATTTAGCCGCCATAAAGATGATGTAAAATTTGCATTGGAAAATCTTAAGCGAGTTGGTCTAAGAGACTTTAGTAATAAAAAGATAAAAAATTTAAGTGGTGGACAGCAGCAGAGAGTCGCAATAGCCAGAGCTTTAATGCAAAACCCTCGTCTCATCTTAGCTGATGAACCTGTCGCAAGTTTAGACCCAGCCACAGCTGATTCTGTTATGAAATATTTAGGTGAATTAAATAAAAAAGATAATATGACTGTGATATGTTCTCTGCATTTTTTAAGTTTAGCAAGAAAATATGGTACAAGGGTTGTAGCTTTAAAAGATGGTAAAATTGTTTTTGATGGAAAACCAACTGATATTGACGATAAACGATTTAAAGAAATCTATGGGGAAAAAACTGAAGAAGTGAAAATCCGATGAAAAAAGAAAATAAAATTACAGCTATTATCAAAGCTATTATTACGGATTTCTTGTTCTTGGTCTATATATTTGGCTGTATCAGTTTTCTAGTGTATAGATGGGTAGAATTTCGTATAGATAATAAATTTATTTGTTTAGCCGCATTCATTTTTACAGTTTTGTTCTTTTTCATTGGAGATTCTCTTGGCAGAAAAGCATTTTTCCCATCAAGAAGGACTATTCATAAATGGTTCAAAACTTTCTGGGGATGGTTTATTGTTACTGGTTTGTTAGTAACCTTTGTTGTCGGATGGAACCTGGTTGAAGTTGACTTTATTAAATTCTTTATGCAGTTCAAAAATGCTGGCGGGATAATGTCAGGAATTTTTGATCCAAATTTTGATATTCTCACAATGAGTCTAACAGCACTTGCCGAAACGATTTATTTAGCCTTACTTGCCACAGTGTTTGCAATCCCTTTTGCTTTTGTATTAAGTTTTTTTGCTGCACGAAACCTGATGCCAAAAACATTTATTGGGAATGCTGTTTATGTTATTATTAGAACTATTGCGACAATATTTCGTTCTATTGAAGCTCTTGTATGGGCGATAATTTTTAGTGTATGGGTAGGCATTGGACCCTTTGCAGGAATGCTTGCTTTAATGATACATTCAATTGCTGCTCTTACAAAGCTGTATTCAGAACAGATTGAGAATATAGACACAGGCCCAGTAGAAGCAATCAAAGCAACTGGAGCCAGCACATTACAAACCTGGATTTATGCGGTTGTTCCTCAGATTATTTCTCCCTATCTTGCATTTACAATCTACAGGTGGGATATTAATGTTCGGATGGCAACAATTGTTGGATTTGTTGGTGGTGGAGGAATTGGCTTGCTTCTTCTACAGCAACAACAACTCCTTCGCTGGCATAATGTGGGAATACTAATCTGGCTTATTGCTTTAGTAGTTTGGATTATGGATATGCTAAGCGCAAAAATCAGAGCTAAGTTAACAGAAACATGAATAAATATATATTTGGAGTGCGAAAATGAATCCCGACTTGTCGGGATAAACTTTTCGCAAATGCTGTTATGCTGAAAGTTCCTCCCGATTTCTCGGGAGTCGTTTCAGCACTCCTTTAAAAAACTTAATACGAAAATCTTATTAGAGTTTTTGAATTTATCATGTTTCTAATTTTTCTCTTTGTGCCTTTGTGGTGAAAGGATTTTCAGATGAAAATAGAAGCTGTCATCTTTGATTTAGATGGAACCCTGATTGATTCAATGGGAGTCTGGGTTGAAGTAGATAAAGAATACCTTGGTAAGCGAGGAATCCCTGTTCCTGATGATTTGTTTCAGGATATGGAACATGGAGATAGTTTTATTGAAGTTGCAAAATATTTTAAACGAAAGTTTAATTTATCAGATTCAATTGATGAAATTATGAAAGAATGGACAGATATGGTAAAATGGCATTATGAGAATGATATTTACTTAAAACCAGGTGCAAAAGAATTATTAGAATATTTGTATGCTAAAAATATAAAAATTGGGCTTGGAACCAGTAATTCAAAATATTTAGCTCAAACTGTATTAAAATCAAATAATATTCTGAAATATTTTGATGTAATTGTTACTGGATGTCAGAATATTAAAGGGAAACCTTTTCCAGATATTTATCTGAAAGTTGCAACTGCATTAAATGTAAATCCTTCCAATTGCATTGTTATTGAGGATGTATATGTTGGTGTGAAAGCTGCAAAAAATGCTGGAATGACTGTCTTTTCTATTGAAGATGAGCATACAAAACCTGAATGGGAAAAGATTAAAAAGATAACAGATTTTTATGGGAAAGATTTTTGGAAAATAAAAGAAAAGATTGAAAAACTATTATGATAAACTTTGTCAAATAAATTTTGAATATCATTGTTTCTCAATCAACCAATCATTCATCTATTAAACTAATTATGCAATTATATGATCCTTGCTGGTTCAAGTTTGAAACTTGAACCTAAACATTTTGATTCAGGTGACATACCTGAACCAGCAATGGGAAAAATTTTTGGATTGTAATAACACACCCCTTGCTTCGCTCCCAATGTATCGGGACGAAGGCAAGCCGTCTACCTCCCCGATTGGATAGGGGATCATCGGTCCACCCCTTTCCAGAGGGGATTTTTATGCCATTTTTATGCAAAAAAAGGGAAGCAAATTTTAGCTTCCCTTTTTTATTTATTCAATACTGAATTAGAAACTTACCTCTACTGTTGCAAATACATTAAACAGAGGTGCAGGATTTACATACATATAATATTGTCCATTTAAAGAATCGTTTCTACCATAATCCGTACCATAATATGCGGATGAGTAGTTATCCTTACGATTGTTGATATTATTCAAGTCCAAACGGAGTGACGCATCTTTTCCACCAAGTTTAAATGCATATCTGATATTACTGTTTATTGCCAAGAAGTAAGGTAATTTAGCATCAACTTCTGTTCCATCAATTAATTTATATTTATTTGTATAGCTTGCATAATACTCATCCCACCAGTTGCCAGAAAAACCAATTCTCAATTTTCCATCTAAAGGTAAGTTTTTAAAAGTATATCCTATAGAACCAGATGCCATTTGCTCAGGAGAATATGGAACAACTTTATCAACCACCTTGTCTGCATCAACACCAAAGATTTTTTCAACATTCATTTTCTCCCAGCGGTTCTGTGAATAAGTACCAGATAATGAGGCATCAAAATTTCCATAAACAGCATTAACTCCTAATTCCAAACCCTGGTGACGGGCTTTACCAGCATTTATTGTAAGGTAGTCGCCACTTTCCAGTAAAGTACTTTCAATTTTATCTTCATAATCAGTAATATAATAGTTAGCTGTTGCATCAAAGATAGTGCCATCATAACCAAGACCAAATTCAATAGTGGTGGTCTTTTCAGGATTTAATTCACCATAAAAGTGTTCAACTCCCAATGAATCAACCCATATCTGACTTGCATTTGGACCACCAGACCTGCTATACCAATCACCAACTCTTGGTTCTTTATAAGCAATTGAGTAGTTGGCAAGTATGTTAAGATAATCAGTAAGATTGTAGTTTGCCCCAATTTTTGGTGAGAAGAAGTCATAGGTCTTTTCATAATCATCTTCTGTAAATTTCAGGCTACCATCATCATTTTTCATATCCTTGGTTGCATAGTAATATTCACCTGTAAAATTACCTTGTTGATAATCAAAAATCTCAATGGGGTCTTCCTCAACTTTTGAGGTATAACTGGCATATTGACCATCAAATACAATGTTTAATTTTTCAATAGGTTTAGCAGTTGTTCTCAGGAAGCCTGACAGATTTGTAACTGTTGTATGGTAGCTATATCTATCCTGTGCCTGAGCATAAGTGCCGCCAGCATATCTAAAATTCCAGGACCTTGCAAAATGATATCCAACCCATCGTCGGAAATCTCCACCAACTATTACATCCAACATCTTGCTTAACTTATAATCATAATAAGTATTTATGCCGAGTTGTTTGTTGTGACTCTGACTATCATTCTGCAAACTATGGGAATAATCTGTGTTGGGAAGATTTGCAGCTTTCGAAACATAAACAGCATCATAACCTGGGGAAGTATAAGTTGTATCAACCGGATCGTATCCAGTTAAAACTAAACCAGTTGTTTCATATATGTGCCTTGCATGTCTACCAAAATACTTATTATCAGTATATTCACTAGTGGGCAGATAAGTATCTTCACCGGTTCCTACATCAAAAACCTCATTATTTAGATATTTTCCACCGCCATCACCTTGAGTGTAGAATACATTTGTTAGTAGTGATTGCTTATCAGAAATTTTCCATTCATCACGAATTGAGAATTGGGGCTTATTGTAGTAGTTCTCCTGATATACATGATTATTACGATTGTAGTTGCGTCCGAGTTTATCTTGAAGTGCCATATCAGTTGTAGTACGTGCTTGATTATGTTTTTGTGGTGCAGATATAAAGCTGGTGTTTACAACATGTGAACTCCAAATATTCTGTGTTTCAATACCCAAAGAATAACCATCATAACCCGTTCCAGGTTGATAGGAGTCACCGATTTTTCTCTCAAACATTGCACTGTAGTTAAACTTACCTCCATAAAGATTTCCAGAATTATATTTAAGCGACGCAACATAGTTTATTGGGTTGTAAGTTTCCATACCACCTTTTCCATTAGCAACTTTATCGTCAGTATAATAGCCACCAACAGATGTTCTAAAAGTCCATAATTTATCTGGAACTGTTGCACCCATAGTTTCAATGTTTACTGAACCGCCGAAAGCACCAGAGCCATATAACGAGCAACCCGCTCCTCGTTGGACCTGAACAGATTTAACAGTAGAGGAGAGCCCTGTCCAGTCTGACCAATATGTTTGTTGACTTTCTGGGTCATTTACAGGGATGCCGTTGAGGAGAATTTGTACTTTATCAGCGTCAAATCCTCTCATCATAAGATTCCCTTCTCCTAATCCAGCAGTGGTTGAGAATACTCCAGGTACACTCACTAATAATTGGGGCATATCCTCTGTAGTATACTTGTCAGAAATCTCCTCTTCTCCCACATTAGTAAAGGCAATGGGCGTTTCTCTTTTTACAGCTCTTGTTGCTGTAACTGTAATACCTGCAATACCAATTGGTTTCATTCTTAATGAAAACATTACAGTTGTTGTTAAATCAGACTTTACTTCTACTGTTTTGGTTTGTTTTTCATATCCCAAAAAACTGGCAGTT
>CAYNOU010000102.1:0-5581 GCA_964398885.1 uncultured Candidatus Cloacimonadota bacterium
GTAATATAGGTTTCGTTAGAACCTGGTTTTAAAAAATTGTGTTAATGTGTAAATAATTTGGAAAAGGTATCTCTTTGAAGTTTATTAATTAAGTGTTTTTTATTACTGTAAAGTTTTTACAAAGATATGAGTTATGCAAAATACCCTTTCCGTCAAGGCTCGCTTGCCGAGACTGATTCTTGTCATTCCGTACTTGATGCGGAATCCAATATCCTTTATTTAAATGGATTCCCGTCCCCAATTTCTTGAGGACAAGCTTTCACGGGAATGACACTCGTCTCCGTCAAGGCACCGCTTGCCGTGACTGATTGGCGGAGCCCGTCTTGGCTCCTCCAAGCCGAGGCAGACAAGCCGTAGCCAGAAATGAAGTGAAATTATCTATTTTGCAGATCTCATTTTTTACAAAGATAAAAAAGGAGTAAAAGATGATGAGCAAAGCGAAATCCCTGCCCGACAGATGGCAGGCGGGCCGATACTTATCGGGAAAAAAAGTAATTTGTTTAATATTTATGTTAATGTTTGTTTCAACCCTGACCAATGGATTTCCTATTGATATTGAAAAATTATATGAAGGAGAATATGATATATTTTACGCATCCAGTTTTGACCCAGATAATCCGGGAGCACAACCGCTTGTATTCATATTTCAGATTACGAATAATGATACAATTCCCAGAGGATGCAAATTATCACTATCATTCAGCTCAAACCAATATCCAGATATGTTAACACAAAATGAGGGAACAATAAAAAATTATATCCAGTTGGGCAGCACTACAGATGACTCCTTGCGGCTTGCTGCAGGACGATCAATAACTATTTCTAATAGAGATGTAATAAATTCTGATGTACATATTGAGGGAAGTTGGGATGACATTTTAGACAAAAATGAAGATTTTAAGAATCTTGTATTAGATACAGGCAGTCTGCCTGCAGATACATATTACTTTACCTTGATTGCATTTAATCCGAATTCTCCTTTTCCAACAGAGGATAATATATACAGTGAGCTTTTAGCATCTGTTGATGTTGTTAACCCGAGCGGTGTTACTCCTATCTCACCTGGTGAACCATTTACCAACGCACCTCCAGAAATCGTCGGAAATCTACCAATATTTTCATGGTTCGCGAATATCTCTCAGTTTAATCTTGAAATATTTGAAGTAGAATCAGGAGAAGTCCCGGATGACATTGTTAATAAAGACCCCTATTTCGCCCAGGAACAAATTGTCTCTAATATATTTCCTTATCCAGATTATGCCCCTGAATTAGTTTCAAATCAAACTTATGCATGGCGAGTTATTGGTATTGTGCAAACTACACAAGGACAGGTTCTTGTAGAGAGTGTGTTGTGGTGTTTCGTTATTTCAAGTAATCAGGTGCCTGACCCAGAGATACAAAATATAACATATTTTGTTGAAAACCTGGAAAACTTAGGAATACTTGATTTAGGAAATTTGAATATTGGAAATTTCACTCCAACCGGTGAAGTGTATCTGAATGGAAATTTGATTCCGGTTGAAGATTTAATTGAACTGCTTAATAATATTCTAAATGGTAGTTCTGAAATATTAAAAATTGAGATTGAGTAATCTGTTTTTATAACAAATTTCACCCCGTGTAATAAAAAGCTTGAGGTATGCAATAATATAATACGTCCTGTGGGTATTATCTAAAAATATTTCACTATTACACTTTCCGTTCCGATCTATTACACGGGGTAAGCATTATTTGGAGGAAGGATGAAAAAGATTTTTATCTTAATATTCATTATTATTCTATTTAGTAACATTACCGTATTTGCGAAAACGAATTCTCCTGCTGCTGTAGTATTAAAAGCAAACGGAGAGATTGTTTTACACAGACAAAATGCCAATAGCCAGGTTGAAAGTGGAGATGTGCTTTATTCTGGAGACCAATTACTTTCCAAAGAAGAATCAATGGCTGCAATTAGATTTGTTGATGATGGTGCAATTATTAAGCTCTTTTCAAATTCTATTCTTTCAATTAATACAGAAAAAAAGGTTAAAAAGTTAGATAAAAAACTTTTTTTGGAAATCGGGGACTTATGGTCAAAAGTAACAAAAGAGAAAGGGATGTATCAGATTCAGACCCCAACCTCAGTTGCTGCAGTTAAAGGAACAAATTTCTATACAAATGTAAAAGAGGATGGAGAAACTATGGTTATTACTTTTGAGGGTATTGTTGAATTGCGAACAAATGTGGGTTCAAAGGATGTTGAAGCAGGCAATACAGGTATCGCAAAAGAAGGTGAAATACCAACTATTGAGGAGACTAAACCAGAACAAATCTCAAAAGAAATAAAAGAGGAAATTGAACAGGAAAAAAGTAATATACTGGAACTTAATTTGAAGAATGAAGATGGTGAAACAAAAACATTGAGAATCTATCTTAAAAATTCGGAGAATGAATGAAATTAAATATAGTGAAGATTATCCTAATTCTGCTCATTCTTGCTTGCTATCAACTAATTTTTGCAGATGCGACTCCACAATTTAATCATTTGCCTCCGGATTTCGTTGAATCTGGAAAAACGCTTCATCTAAAATTGGAAGTTATTAATGGTATAGAGCAAGTTAAAGAGGTATATCTTTTTTATAGAAAAGGTAATCTTGGTTATACTCAAGTTGATATGAAATATAGCAGTGATATGAATCCTGCTTTCAGTGCAGAAATTCCAGCAGATTTTATTACCCAGGATATTGAATATTATTTCCGCATTATACTTACAGACGGAGAGGAGATAACATTGCCAGCAATGGATGCAATAGACAATCCTTTCCGAGTGCCTCTAAAAGTTACTGAGGAAATCTCTAAACATAAAGTATTCAAAAAATTAAGTCCTGCGGATGAATTTAATTTTACTACTAAAGATTTTATGATTGTAATTTCATATTTTGTTATTGAGGAAGAGATAAAGGATAAAGTAATCAAACTGTTATTTGATGGAATTGATGTTACAGATAATACGACTGTTACTACAAATATGTTGGTTTATAAACCAAAGAGAATAACCACGGGCAAACATTCAATAAAGATTACTTCATACAATGATGATGGCTCTGTTTATGAATCAGACGAGTGGACTGTTGATGTAAAAGAGGAAAAACTAACCCAGAGGTTGCCGATTACTATTAATGGAGATTTGTCTTTAATTTCAAGATTTAAATCATATTCCGCGGAAGATAGTTCTTATTACTATGATAAGAAGGATGAATGGAAAAATTTTGGCTATTTGAAACTATGGGGCGAAAAAGATTGGTTCAGATATAAGGGAAGACTTTACCTTTCTTCAGATGAAGATAAAAGTAAACAATCTGTTAATAGATATTCATTAGAAATGTATATTCCTCACCTTTCACTTTATTTAGGAGACCATAATCAAAGTTTTACGAACACAATGATTTCAGGGAAAAATGTTCGTGGTTATGGCGGTATAGTAGATTTTAAATTTTTTAAATTGCATTCATTCTATGGTCAGATTAAGAGGAACATTACAGGAAGAGAAGAATATGAATATGTTATAGATTCCACTTCTGTTCCTTATGATACTGTTGCAGTGGATACGAACATTATTGCAGGCTCATATAAAAGAAACTGCTTTGGGATGCGATTACAGTTCGGGAGTGAGCGGATATTTGTGCTTGGACTATCTGCCTTAAAGATAAAAGATGATATGGAATCCGAAGAATTTGCTGCTAATCCTAAAGATAATATTGTTGTTGGTATTGATAGCAAGTTATCTTTATTCAGACGAAGATTGGTTTTAGGAGCAGAGATTTCTACAAGTCTACTAAATAATGATATAAGCGGGGGAGTGATTAGTGAAGAAGATTTAGATACTTTGGATATTGAACTACCTTGGGGTATTAAACCAGCAAACATTTCAGATATTATTGTTATCAATGAAAATATGGAACCTCTAATGCCGAATAAAAATTCTGTTGCTGGTGAGATTTATGGACGAATATTTTTCCTGAATAACTTATTAAATGTGAAATATTCATATATTGGTGGTAGTTATAATTCATTAGCCAATCCCTACTTGCAAAAGGATAAAGCTGGCTTTAATATGCGAAATAGTTTGCGTCTTTTAAATAATCAAATAAATCTTACTGCAGGTTATAATAGTTATCAAGATAATTTAAGTGATAATAAGACAGGAACCACTAAAGCCAAAGGTTTATTCGCAAACATTGGCTATTATCCTCAAAATATAGATATTCCAAATATTAACATCAATTATCAGCAGTCAAATAGAGTAAAAGACGCTTCAGATTCACTTTATCAAGCTGACCAATTTAATAATTCAATTGGCTTTAGCACCTCTTATAAAATACCTCAAATAAAATTTGCTCAGACTCGCGTATCTTTAAATATTTATAGTTCCAATTCAATTGATAATCAATTCAAAACTTTTGATATAAATTCCCAGAATTATCAATTTAGTATTAGTTCTATTTTAAACGACTTACCCCTATCATCTAATCTGTCATTTTATTATATGAAAACTGAAGATACGACTGAGGATACTACAAGAACAAGTAGTGATTATAAAGGATTACACCTCAGAGAATGTTATAGCTTTATACCTGATAGATTGAGCTCTTACTTAGAATATAGCTGGACAAATTCAGCCGGGACTTCCGAATATACAAAAAATTATGTTTCATTAGGTGTTAGTCATAAATTAAAACTTTTTGGTGCGGAGACATTTCTTGGCGGGGAAGTCTCTTATATGATATATAAAAATAAATCTATTCCAAATAGTGATTATAATCAGACGGAATTCAGACTTAAAATTAGTCAGAAATTTTAGTTTATAAAATATATGGAGGTAAATTCAGATGAAAAAGACATTACTCTTAAGTACCGGGATAGTAGTAATAGCAATTTTATTACTTCTTCCCAGTTGTGGGCCCAATCTCAGCGAGTTCCAATATTTAAAGGAACCGCAGATAAGCACAAGACCTACACAAAAAATGATTGTTGTTGAACTCAAGGGTGACCCAAATGTTACTTCTCCAGAGGCAATTCCAATCTTATATAAAACATTTTTCCGGCTAAAAAAGGAAGTGAAAGGAATGGAAATGGCTCCTCCCCGTGCCCGTTGGCTTAGTCCATTTGATACACCTAAAAGCGAATGGGTGGGATTGTTTGGACTGCCTGTTCCTGAAAGTGTTAACACTCTGCCAGAAAAAAAGAAAGAATCTGAACCAGATGTAAGGATTGAAAACTGGGAATACGGAGAAGTAGCAGAAATACTGCATATCGGTCCATATGATAAAGAGATGCAAACCATTGAAAAACTGCATAATTTCATTCAAGAGAATGGATACAAAATTGCAGGACCTCATGAAGAAGAATATCTAAAAGGTCCAGGAATGTTTTCTAAAGGTAATCCAGAAAAATATCAAACAATAATCAGATATCGTATTGAAAAGGAATAAGTCTTTAGAATACAGGAATGGATGTGAGGTCTCTAAACTTCTTATTTCAGAAATTTTGATATATAACATACTTTCTGATAATTTTCTTGACACAATTTTCTCATTTTATT
>CAYNOU010000103.1:0-5479 GCA_964398885.1 uncultured Candidatus Cloacimonadota bacterium
CAGAACAAACAATAAGATGCAAAATTAAATTTTAAAATAGCTATGTCATAATTTATCCTTTAATCCAAGACTTAGTTTAAGTATATTATCAACTTTGTTTTGCAAGGCTTCAGTTAATTTTCCAAGTTTTCTAACAATGAGTTTTGCTGGGATTGTCATTATATATTCACAGCGAACAACAGAAGTCTTTACAAGTCCGGTTTGCTTATAGTTTGGAGTTCTTTCTTCAATTAATAATTCTGTTTGTTTTACTTCATCTATTCTTTGTGAAGTAATAGCAACTAAAATAACATCATTGTATCGGCGTTCAATAGAGTGGTCTGAAATAATCAAAGCTGGGCGAGCTTTTTGTTTTACTCCAGATTGAGTCATAAAAGGGAAGGGTAAAATTACAATATCTCCGCGGTTATAATTCATATACATCTTCTTCGGAGGGATCCCATATCTTTCTTAGAGATTGTTGTTGTATTAAAAGAGAATTTTTGTTTAGTGCTGAATTTTTTTCCTTTAGATACTGTTCATTCAAGAATTGAGCGAAATCAAATAACTCAATTACTCTTTTAATAGGTAAATTATCGAGTATTATTGATAGTTGCTTTTTATATTGCTTATTTGTATTCATAATTTCATTTTCCTTCAAAATAATTACATTAACAAGTTCAAAATAATTTTAATTAATTAACTGATGACAAAATAAGGAAATTTTATTTATATTTGTCAAATTTATTTTTCACAGCTAATCTTCAAAGTTAATTTTTTCCTTAACAAATTCAGCAATCTTATCCGCAGCATCGATTGCCTCTCCAGCATCTTTTTCTCCAATGGATTCAAATGGCAAATCTCCCGGATAACGTCCTTCTTCAATATATTCATTCAACAATTCACATTCTTGTTTCAGTTTTTCAAAATCTGAATCAAACTCAATAGCATAATTCAGCAGATTTTTTAAATCGTGAATTTTTTCTAATTCCCAACCCTTCCAAATCAAATATGCTTTCAGATACTTTTCTGCACTTCCCTGGCACATAAAACATACAGTATGGAATGGTGTAAATTCTTCTGTTATTAAAGCTTTTGCAGAAAGTAAATTCTCTTTAGCAAAATTAAGCCAATTCTTTATTAATTCAATCTCTTCAGGATTTCTTTTTATCATATAATACCTTCCCATCTTTAAATATATGGTAAATATAGAATGGATTTTTTGCTCGAAAGTTCCATTCTACCTCTTCACTTTTTCTTACAAATAAATCTACCGGAAATTTTCTATCTCCCAGTAAACTATCAACTTTTCGTCTCATCATACGGCTGTTGTGGTCACCATCTTTAATAATAAACAAGTCCAGATCGCTATCTTTCTTATAATCTCCTCTGGCATAAGAACCAAACAGTATTATTTTTTCCGGGTCAATTGCTTTGACTATTTTTTTTACAATATAATCAATCAAAATGGGTGTAATCTTTGAAGTTGCTAATTTTTTGTCCATTGAAAATCCTTATTTTATATAACTACAATCAATTTCTTCATAATCTTTCTTAGAGATTGTTGTTATATTAAAAGAGAATTTTTGTTTAATACTGAATTTTTTTCCTTTAGATACTGTTCATTCAAGAATTGAGCGAAATCAAATAACTCAATTACTTTTTTATTAGGTAAATTATCAAGTATTATTGATAGTTGCTTTTTATATTGCTTATTTTTAGTCATAATTTCATTTCCTTCAAACTAATTACATAAACGAATTTGAAATTATTTTCGCTAAGTAACTAATAATAAAATACAAAATTTTATTCATGCTTGTCAAGTTTTTTATTAGATTTTTGTCTATTTTTTATAAATATCACCTCTTTAATTAGCATGATAGAAATAGATCAAACTACGATCTTCAATAATTGTGTAGATAAAACGATATTTCCCAATTCTCAAATGATAATCATTTTTAAAGCCTTTAAGTTTTTTTATATCTAAATTTTTGGGGGTTCGTCACGGATCAGTCTTCGCTAAAGCTACGACCTGACAAGATGGTCCGTGACGACTCTGCCGTGCTTCGGATGGCCTGTCTCGGCTTGGCTCGAGCCAAGACGGGCTACGCCCAGACGAGTATGCGGCAAAAGGAGCCGTCAGGGACCACTCCCTGACGATGGCAGAAATCATTATTGTCAAATAACATTACTTTTCCGCTAAATTCTAAGTAATTCTTTAATATCATTTTAGTATACTAATACATATCTTGAATATATGTATAAAATTATTTTGCTGTTTTAAAGGGATAACCATTTTTGTTTATTAAGAGAATGGAATAGAATCCCGATAAATCAGGACACGTAATTAAGTATAAATAACTGTTATTATACAATATTAGAGTTATAGATGTATAGTTTATTTTATTCCACTCCCTAAAGGTTTAATATCCAAAAAATCATTAAATGGATTTTTTGCTAATATGTCAAAACTTTTAATAACTTTCTTCTGGAAACTTTTATTCCTTTTCTTTAAAAAATTAAAAACATCCCTGGAAAACTTAATTTCATACATTTAATTCTTTTTTTATCATATTTAATGAAATAGCTTTACCTTGTTTCAATTCTTCTATAGCTTCTTGATAGGCTTTGTTGTCATCAGCAGTGAAAAGATCGTCTTTGTCTATTTCCTCCCAAAAACGGATTTTATCATCTGGAAGTTTACTTATTGTATCTAAAAATTTGTTATAAGAGTCGTCGTTTATCTCTACCAAAACTCTTTTCATTTGTACTCCTCCTTGATTTACCTTTTAAAAATATATATAATAGAATTTTATATTAAAATATTTTGTCAAATTTTTATTTAAATTTTACTAACATGCATACTCCCAAAAATTTTAATTATTCAGCTTGGTATTTATAGCCAAAAAAATATCATAAGAAGCCCACGAATTTATTCGTGGGAAAATAGGATAGATTCAGTTGGAATAACCATTTCACTCGTCTGGGCGCCGTAGCCGTAGCCTGAATGGTTTTAATACTATTTTGTAAACGGTTAAAACCGTTATAGATTTCTGCAGATTCTTGATACCCACGAATAAATTCATGGGCTTCTTAAAGGTGAAAATTTCAAGACAATCCACAGTTTTATCTCATTTTATTTCAGAAAATTACAGCGGCTATTTACATCAATTTTGGGGGTATGCATGTTTTATCATATTAGAATTCCTAAATTATTTGACAATAAAAAGCATCAGAAATCATTATATTCACAAAGGCTTGCCTTCGTCCCGATACATCGGGAGCGAAGCAAGGTAATAAATATGTCAATCCCAATAGTTGCGATAATAGGTAGACCCAATGTAGGAAAATCCACCATTTTTAATCGTATGGTGCATAAAAGATTAGCTATAGTTGACCCTGAGTCAGGTGTAACAAGAGATAGGAAGTATAAAGAAACTGACTGGTCTGGTCACTCATTTGTTGCTGTAGATACTGGTGGGATGGTTCCGAACACATCGGATATAATGGAAAAATCAATATTGTTTCAGGCAGAAACTGCCCTTGAGGAAGCTGATGTAATCGTGTTTATTGTTGATTGTAAAACTGGTATTACGGTAATAGATGAGCATATTAGCAAGAAATTATTCAACAGTTTAGATAAAGTTGTATTTGTTGTAAACAAGGTTGATAACGAAAAAGACGAGTTATCGTTGCATGAATTTATGAATCTTGGACTTGGTGAACCGATTGGTATATCTGCGATAGGTGGAAGAAATTTTGGTGATTTCCTAGAAAGGATTATTGAAAAATTTCCAACCACAGAATCGGCTGGCTATGAGTTGGATAAAGACTCTATCAAAATCGCAGTAATTGGAAAACAAAATGTTGGAAAATCTTCATTAGTAAATAAAATAATTGGTCAAAATGCAGTTATTGTAACGGATATTCCGGGAACAACTAGAGATTCTGTTCACCTTAATTTTCAATATAAAGATAAACCAATGACTATTATAGATACAGCAGGACTTCGGAAAAAAAGTAAGGTTAAATATGGAATTGAATATTTTAGTAATCTTCGCGCTATTAGAAGCATTGATTCTGCCGATATAGTTTTAATGCTTTTAGATGCCCAGGATAAGGTATCTGACCAAGACAAACGAATTATCCAATATACACAGGAGCAATATAAAGATATAATTTTAGTGGTTAATAAATGGGATCTGATAAAAAAGGATAATACGACAACCGGAAAATTTGTTGAGCATATCAAGGAAGAGATGAACTTTGTTGATTACGCACCAATAATATTCTTATCAGCATTAACCGGAAAAAGAGTTAATAAGCTTTTAGATTTAATTCTAAAGGTTGAAGAGCAAAGTAATTATAGAATTCCTACTTCTAAATTGAATAGATTTTTTGAATCTGTAACAAAGAAATATCCGCCTCATCATCCTTCAAGAAGGGAAGTAAAATTCTATTACTGCACACAAGCGGATATTCATCCACCAACTTTTGTATTTAGTGTTAATAATCCAAAATTAATCACCGAAAATTACAAAAAATACATTTACAATCAAATCCGGGATGAACTTAAATTTGAAGGTGTTACAATAAGGTTAAAATTTAAAGGACATAAAAATAAATTTCAAAGTCCAAATTACAAATATCAAATAAAATGACAAAACCAAAATATCAAAACAAATTTATCAAAACCTTGCGAATGGTTGCAGACCTTCGCAATGGTTTGTCAATGATGAAAGCCTTTCTTAACCAGGTGAAGCTTTCCCCGATGCCTTTACAAATGGTTTTGGTAAAAAAAAGAATGGGATGTAACACTCCTTTGTAGAAATGAATTATGAAGATTATAATCTCAATTATTATAGCTTATCTGCTAGGTTCAATACCTTTCGGGTTTCTTATAGGAAGACTTATAAAGGGAATAGATGTCAGGAAATATGGGAGCAAGAATATTGGTGCTACAAATGTAATACGAGTAATAGGTGTAATACCTGGTATCATTTCATTTATTCTTGATTTTTTCAAAGGATTTTTTGCAGTTCAAATTGGGCGATGGTTGCTTGAAAGTTCAGCGAACATATTTAATACTACAATTTTAAATGTTCTTAATAATATTGAAGCGACTCAAACTTTTCAAATTCTGATTATTATTATCGGAGTTTCAGTAATATTAGGTCATATTTTCCCGATTTTTCTCCATTTCAAAGGAGGAAAAGGAGTTGCAACCGGAGCAGGAGTTTTCGTAAATATAGCTCCAATTCCTGTTGTGTATGCTTTAATTTCATTTGTAATAATACTAATTATTTTTAGATATGTTTCGCTAGCATCTATGATAGCTGTAGTAACATTTTTTATATCAGAATTGATAAGAAACATCCCGAAGTTTAACGAACTTCCTTTTTTAATATTGACAGCTTTTATAATGATTTTGATTATTTTCCGTCATAAAGAGAATATTAAAAGGTTAAAGAATGGCAAAGAGAAAAAGCTATGGTAACGC
>CAYNOU010000104.1:0-5351 GCA_964398885.1 uncultured Candidatus Cloacimonadota bacterium
CGGCAGCACGATAAATTGCATTCATTATTCTATTTTTATTAAATGGGACTATTGCCCCACTTCTCTTTATCACATAAGTAAATTTCTGCATTACAACACCTTCAATGAACAAAAAACATTTTTAGATATAGAGATATCTTTTGATTTTTTGTGTAGGAGTTTTTTTGAAAGGTTCTTGTTGCTCTATAATATTATGAATTTTTGAAAAACTTGAAGCCATTGCTACTTTACCACCAACAATTATTCCCTGATAATGCAAAAACTTTGATAGTTCCTGAACACTTTCTCGTAATTCAGAATAAGATATTGGAGTGCCTGATACAAAAGATAATGCAGGTCTATCAGAGTATTTCTTTGCACTATAGTTAAGTAAAGATTTTAAAGTTAATTTTTTTAAGTCATCCATAATTCGATTCTCCAGAAAATTCAGTGAAGTAAAAGGAAAAGATAGTTTTTCCTTTAATTTGTTATAATTGTAAGATAAGTAAAATTTGTCAATCAATTCATCCACTTTATATCGACTCGTCGTTCCCCCGATACGGTCATTCTTCCCTACGGGGTAAACTTACGAGTCGAAAAATTCGAGTTTACGAACAGACTCTAATTAGTGTTTAAGAATGGACGCCATTTTTGACAGCAGTGATAGTAAATAATCCCGAGATTTATTTTTACATTATTTGTGGATAATTTTGAAAGTTGACAATAAAAAAAGCAATATCAAAAATAAGTTAAAATAATTCAATTAAGGAAGAAATATGAAACGAGTCTTGTTAATTTTTATATTAATCGCTATCTTTTTTACTTCACAATCTTTTGCGTGGAGAAAAGATGAGATGGAAGTAAAGGTTAATCTTTATACAGAAGAGGATTACCAAATATTATATTCTTTTCGATTCAATGGTGATATTTATCCTGGTTTTGCCAGAGTGTTTCTTATTCCAGATGAATTAGAAAAATTAAAAGCCACAGGTTTAGAATATGAGATATTAGATGCAGATTTAAACAGAACCTCAAGTGTGTTTTGGTCAAATATGGATAGAACCCGAGATGCTTATCATACTTTTCCCGAGATAGTTGCATTAGCAGATAGTCTTGCAGGAAATTTCCCTGATATTTGTGAAAAGCACATTTTTGGCTATACAAGTGGAGGATATGAACTTGGAGCCCTCAAAATAACTGATAATGTTGATATAGATGAGAATGAAGCAGAAGTTATGTTTGATGGTGGAATTCACGGTGATGAGATTGGTTGTTCTGAGAATGTAATTAGATTTGCGCGAGACCTTTGCATTGATTATGGCAGCGACCCTACAATCACAGACTTGATTAATAATCGTGAGATTTGGTTATATTATTGCGTCAACCCTTATGGTCGTATCCACGATATTAGATATAATGGGAACGGCGTTGATCTAAATAGGGATTGGGGTTATATGTGGGATGGTTGGGGAGGCAGTTGGGGAGCTTACTCACAATTAGAAACGAAAGCCCTTCGTAATTGTATGTATAATAGACAATTCGTAGTTCATACAACATATCATTCTGGGACTGAATATATTTCGTACCCTTGGAGTTATCGTTCAAGCCCGTGCCCAGACCAAGCTCATATACATAATTTGGCAGGGATTTACTCATCAACTTCAGGTTATTCAAATCTGCAATATGGCCAAGGCTGCACTGGAATGTATCCAATAAATGGAAGCTCCAAGGATACAAATTACGGAATGATGGGCTCAATTAGCTGGTCAGTGGAAATTTCTAACAATAAACATCCATCTCCATCACAGATTATGTTATATTATAATAGAAATAAACCAGCCATGCTTACAATGATAGAATATTCTGGATATGGTGTTGAAGGTATTGTAACAGATGCAGAAAACGGAGAGCCAGTCCGAGCAATCGTATGGGTGGATGATTACTTCCCAACTTATACAGATTCTGCAGTAGGTGATTATCATAAATATGTTCTTCCGGGAACTTATTCTATAACTGTAACTGCAAATGGTTATGAAAGTCAAACAGTCAATGACATTATAGTCCCTTCAATGGGTTCAGCTATAACTGATTTTCAATTACAACCTATAAATGAGCCAACATATTATGGTTATAAATTCTCTGCAAGTCAGATTCCTAACAATAATCCATATGATGAAGGTAATACACCTGCTTGTCTTGGTGCACCTGACAATATAAATTATTCTATTGGTAAAGATGGTTGGTGCATTATTGATATGCAATATCCTATTATTGATGGCCCGTATAATGACTTTACAGTATTTGAAGGAGACACATCCCCAGAAGGTTTTACCTGTTTAGTTAGTCAAATGATTGATGGTCCTTATATAAGTGTTGGAACAGGATTTGGAACGACAGAATTTGACATTAGTGCATCTGGCCTTTCTGAAGCTCAGTTTATTAAAATTGTTGATGATGGAGACGGAAGCGCTTCTGTGTCTGATGCAGGATTTGACCTTGACGCAATCTCCACTGAATTTATTCAGGGTCCGAATCTGATTTTTGACAATTATTATATTGACGATTCGGTTGGCGGTAATGGTGATGGAAATTTAGACCCTGGTGAGAGTGCTGACTTGTATATTGTTTTGAAAAATAATGGAACTGAGACGGCTGAAGATATTGCTGCCGACCTGTATTCTTATGACCAGTATATTACAATAAATGGGACATTAACAGATTTTGAGGATTTAGCTCCAACCCAGATTGATACTGGATATGTAAATATCTTTGTTTCTCCATCCACACCTGAAAGTCATACTGCACATTTTAATTTAGATGTAAGCTGTAATGAGGGTGCCTATTCTAATGTTTTCTTATTTACTATTTTAATTGGTACACCACCTATTGAAGATTTTGAAACAGGAGATTTTTCCAGTTATGATTGGATTCAAGGAGGAAATGCAGATTGGATAGTTGTAACTGAAAATCCCTACCAAGGCATTTATTGTGCAAAATCAGGTTCAATATATCATAGTCAGACCACTCAACTATCAGTAAATATGGATGTCTATGCCGGTGATATTTCTTTCTATCGTAAAGTCTCATCAGAAGCGGGTTATGATTACCTAAAGTTTTACATTGATGGTGTTGCGCAAGGACAATGGGCAGGAATAGTGGACTGGGGAGAAGTATCATATTCAATATCATTTGGCAATCATACATTCAAATGGGCTTATGAAAAGGATGTTGGAGTTAGTAGTGGTAGTGATTGTGCATGGATAGATTTTATTACATTTCCGCCGAGTTTGCCGGATTATTCAGTGTTCTCTCTGAGCCCCTGCTCTATTGATTTTGGCGAGGTAGTAATAGGCGAGGATTCCACTTCACAGTTTATAATATACAATTTAGGTGGTGACACATTAAGCGGAACTATTACAGCCCCATATGGGTATACTGTTGCTGAAGCGGGAACATCAGCTTTGAAGAATCAAATCTCTTATAGCATTCTTGCCGGAGAAACAAAAACTTATGATTTGACCTTTGAGCCAACTTTACAACAACCCTATAATGGCAATGTTATAATTCTTGTTCTTCCATCTCAAAGAGAGTTTCTTCCAGTAAGTGGTGTTGGGATTCCACAATCAGGTATCGCTGAAATAGATTTTATACCTGAGACAAAGCTCTTTGCAAACTATCCAAATCCTGTTGTAAAATCTACTGTTATTAAGTATAAACTCAAAGGAAGCACGCTGAGCCAGGACGCTACAATTAAAATTTATAACATTCGTGGAGAATTAGTAAAGACAGTTGAAGGTAAAAATGGCATAGTGAAATTAGATGTTCATGATATTGCAAATGGAATCTATTTCTATCAACTCTCCGCCAAAGGTGCCCGCCTGCCAAAGCGAAGCGGCGGGCAGGGATCCTCCTATGGAGGAAAAACTGAGGATTACAATGAAATTAAAAAGATGGTTGTAATGAAATAACTCTCTTTTAAAAAGGAAAGGATGGTATGAAGCATCTATCAATCTTTGTAACCATATTATTTTGCTCCATTACTCTAAATTCGCAAACCGTAAATGTCTGGCAAAATCCTTGTAATTCAGCAGGCATTCCAGAACAGATTATGCTAATAAATGTTGATATAGACTCGTTGAATTTAGATTCCTGCATCACAAATAATTTCTATTCCACTGATGACCAGCAGAGTTGGTTTGAAAGTGAAATGACTTTGCTTAATGAGTTAAATTATACAACTACTTTTGAAGATACAATACTCTTGCCGGATTCTGGTAGGGTGTTCTATGGACTCCAGACTATATATCCTACATATATTGATACTATTTTTGATACATTATTTTACACAATGAGTGCTAAAAATATAGATGATATATTTCCTCCTACTGATAACTTCTTAACCGAATTATGTGAAGAAAAGATTGGTGATGCTTATCAGTGGGTAGAAAAGCCTTTTTTAGACCTGACAGAGATCAGAATTTCCTTTTCCGAGAACAAGTTTTATTGCTTATTAGATAATAATGATAATCAATGGCCATTTTATGAGCCACCTTCCTGGCTGCCACCCTGGTATGTATATGGCTTTGGATTTTATAATCCCGAATCAACTGATTCAGTTGGTTATGCAATGGTATATGTAAACATCCCTACAATGGGCACTCCAGGGCTTTATAAAGTAAATACAGACAGCACATTTTCCCGAATTAGTGATATTGATTATCAAATTCAAAATGAAAAACTGTATATGGCTTGCAATATTGAAGACCTTACATCCGACCCAAATTTTGGTCCCTGGCCTAATGAATGCGGTGGACTTATTTGTGGAGCAGGAACCCTTACAATAAATGTATACCCTTTCATAACTCTCAACGACAGAAGTCACCCCTGTATTTTTTATCCTACAATCTTTCAACAAGACATCGGAATTAATGAGCCTCCTCAATTATCAGAATTAACTTTTCAAGCTGTAAGTGATACAATTGTTTTTAATATAAATTATTCTGATTCAAACAACAACTTGCCTGTAGTTAGAAAACTTATTATAGAAAACAAAACAGAGTTTAATTTTACTTCTTTAGACCATTATTATCAAGATGGAAGTGAATTTTATGTAAGAGTACCTATTCAAGAAGTTGAGAATAGTAGTGTATATGCTGAATTCAGCGATGGAGCAGACACGGTACAGTCAAATGTAATTACTTTTGTTGGAGTAGATGAGAATAACGCTGAATTGACATGTATCCAACTCTCAAACTATCCAAATCCCTTCAGCAATTTCACCACCATCTCTTTTTTCAACACAAAGCCCACGAAGAACACAAAGGTAAAAATTTATAATATTAAAGGACAATTGGTGAAATGCTTGGAGTGTG
>CAYNOU010000105.1:0-5175 GCA_964398885.1 uncultured Candidatus Cloacimonadota bacterium
AATTATCAAACGGAATCTATTTTTACAAGTTCATTTCTGGAGAAAAAACAGCAGTAAAGAAGATGATCCTCCTTCGTTAATATCCTGTGCTAAAGCTTCGGATATCAAGAAGCTTCGTAGAATAAATCCTGATGCGTTAACAAGCAAACATATGGGTAGGTGTATCCGCCGGTTGGCGGATGCACTTACCCAGAATAATAACTTTGCGAAAGTTTAAAACTTTCGCAAAAATAATAAGTTGGAGCAACTTATGTTAAAAAGAAAGACATTATTAATCTCAATAATTTTATTATTCTTTCCATTTACCCTACTTTTTTCCGATACAATCATCGTAGATACAACAGGAGCAGGCGATTACACTACTATACAGGAAGGTATAGATGCTGCAACAAATGGTGATACGGTATTAGTCTATCCAGGAACCTATTTTGAAAATATAAATTACAATGGGAAAAATATAACTGTTGGAAGTCTTTATTTAACTACCCATGATAACTCTTATATTCATTCAACTATTATAGATGGCAACCAAAATGGCAGTGTGGTTACTTTTGAAAGCGGGGAGGATAGCACTGCAATTTTATGCGGTTTTACTATTCAAAATGGGAGTGGAAAACCTTATGCAAGTTCAAGTAGAGGTGGTGGTATTTTTTCAAGTGAAACCAATCCTACTATAAAAAATAGCATTATAAAGAACAATACTGCTGGTAGTGGAGGAGGAATCTGTTGCAGCTCATCTATTGTTTCTCTATCTGAGGTAATCATCAAAAATAACTATGCAGAATTTAATGGAGGAGGAATATGTTTTATAGATAATTCTTCAGCAATTTTTGATTTTGAACATAGATGCAGTATATTTTTAAATTATGGGTCAAATAGTTGCGATCTTCGTTCAATTCGTTGTAATACAATAGATGTAATTATAGATACATTTACAGTAATAGAACCTAAAAGTTATTTTGCCTACCCACTTGAAGGTTTTACATTTGATATACTTAACTTCAAAGTGGAACCAGTTAATCAGGATTTATATGTGAGTCCTGATGGTGATAATGCAAATAGTGGATTAAGTGAAAATGAGCCATTAAAAACAATTTCCTTGGCATTAACTAAAATTGCTGCTGACAGTACTCACCCTAATATAATTCATTTAGCCAATGGTGTGTATTCTTCTTCTTTAACAAATGAAATGTTTCCTTTAAACTGTAGGAGTTATGTTTCTATTATCGGTGCAGACGAAGAGAATACTATACTTGATGGAGATAATTTATTTCGTATTATTGCCTGTCTTTTTGGTGACAGTCAACTTTCAGTTGAGAATATGACAATGCAACATGGAAATTATAGTAATGGCTCAACCCTACATATTGAATATGATTCCAGCCCTGTTTTTAGAAATATTACAATAAAAGAAAGTGAGCCTACTTGCTATAGGGCTGTATATTGCTATGAAAATTCTAATCCTTTATTTGAAAATGTTACAATAAAGGATAATATTATAGAAATGACACCTGTGTATTGTGTTGATAGCGATCCTATATTTCTAAACTGCATTATTCATAATAACTCCACATCATCAGACGGAGGCGCTTCTGGGGGAATTACTTTTGCCAGTTGCAATCCTATTATTGTGAACTGCCTTATAACTGATAATGAAGCTAATGACTGGATTTGGGGAAAAGGCGGTGGATTATGGTTGGGGAGTGGCAATTCAGAAATATTAAATGTTACTGTTTCTGATAATTATGCATCAATATCAGGTGGTGGTATTTATTCTTCAGGCAATACATTTATAACAAATTCAATTGTATACAACAATTACAATAATCAAATTGGAACTTATCCTAATGCTGAATTAGCGATATCCTATTCAGATATACAGGATGGAGAAGCAGGTATAGGAGGTTCTGGCACAGTCAACTGGCTGGAAGGCAACATAGACGAAGACCCGATGTTTGTAGATACTCTCAATAATAACTATCAATTGCAACAAGGTTCTCCCTGCATAGATGCGGGAACACCGGATACAACAGGGCTAAACCTGCCCCCAACAGACCTTGCAGGCAATCCAAGAATATACAACGGCAGAATAGATATAGGAGCGTATGAATATCAGGGAAATGCGGTAGAACAACCAGATACTTCATTCATAAACAAATTATATCTTTTCCAGAATAAACCAAATCCTTTTAGTTCATCTACTATAATAACATTTATCTCTGCAGATTATGAGAGGATAAAAGATTATAAGCTTTCTATTTATAATGCAAAAGGACAACTAATCAAAACATACAACGGCAAAAAAGATAATTTCTGGGTTAAAACAGATATAGTCTGGGATGGAACAGATGAGGATGGAAAGAAAGTAAGTCCTGGTGTGTATTTTTATAAACTCATTTATGGTAATAATTCAGTGGTGAGGAAGATGGTCCTATTTCGTTAATATCCTACGCTAAAGCTTCGGATATCAAGAAACTTCGGAGAATAAATGTTGATGAGATAATAAGAAAGGATAACAATGATGAGAAATAACAAAGGCTTTTTCATAATATTATTCTGTTTTGTTATAACAGTTTTATCTGCTGGTGAATATGAATATTATATTCAAACTTTTCCCTGGGTAGGAGAAGAAGGAGAAGAGCCGGAGGTGGTATTTGCAGAATTGATTGCAAAGGATAAATTGGTAGCTGTAATGTTTGAAAATAGTCTATTTTACTATAATAGTTATGAATGGGTGAATGAAATTGGAAAAATCAGGAATGATTGTGAGTATAAAATAAAGGTGAGAAAGGATATTGCCCCAATTAAGAAAGCCTATACACAACTCACTTTGAAACCAGGTACAACTCATTGGCTTTACTACATAGGAGATGATGGATTAATAATTCGCAATGTCTTCAGAGATAAAGCTGATAAGATAGTCTCTATCAAATCAAGGCAGTCAAAGTTTCAAGAATCTCAGGATTTAGATATGCCTTTGCTTTATGGTAAAGTATATGGGATTACAGTTATGCAAGATGTTACAATCAATTGGAAGATAAATGAATAAAGGAATTATGAAATTTTTCTTGTACTTTTCATTTTTATTTTATATTTGTATCTTAACATTATTAAGTGCTAATATAATAGAAGTTCCTTATGACCAACCGACCATACAACAAGGCATAAATGCTGCTTCAAATGGAGATACAGTTTTAGTATATCCTGGAACCTATTTTGAAAACATAAATTACAATGGTAAAAATATTACTGTTGCAAGTCTTTATATATCTACTCAAAACAATTCCTATATTGATTCAACAATAATTGATGGTAATCAAAATGGGAGTGTTGTAACCTTTGAAAGCGGAGAGGATACTACTGCTGTATTGTGTGGCTTTACCATTCAGAATGGAAGCGGGACACATAATCTTGGTAATATTAGAGGTGGAGGTATTTTTATAATAAATGCAAGTCCAAGCATTACAAGTTGCATAATTACTAACAATATAGCCGAAGTAGGGGGAGGGATACATTGTAGATATTCCAATATTTCATTAGAAAATACGACTATCTGTTTTAACCACGCTTTTTATCATGGGGGTGGGATTTACCTTAGAGATGATTCTACTATAAATTTCAGTTCTTCAAATCGATGTAATATTTATAACAATTATTCTGCATACGGTTGTGATTTTTGTTCTTATGAGGTCTTGGCATCAGATATTATTGTAGATACTTTTACTGTATTAGAACCTGACGAATATTTTATTCAGACTCAACCGGAAAATAATTTTACTCTTGATATTCTTAATGGCTGGATTGAACCTGTTAATCAAGATTTATATGTGAGTCCTGATGGTGATAATGCAAATAATGGATTAAGTGAAAATGAGCCATTAAAATCTATCTCCTGGGCATTAACCAAAATTGCTGCTGACAGTACTCATCCAAATACAATTCATTTAGCTAATGGAATATATTCTCCTTCCCTAACTAATGAGATGTTTCCACTTAACTCTAGAAGTTATGTATCAATTATAGGAGAAGATGAAGAGAATACTATTTTAGATGGTGAGTATATATCTGGTATCATCTGGAGCATGCATGGTGATAGTCATTTGTCATTTGAAAATTGCACAATGGAACATGGTAAATATGTAAATGGAGCAGCATTAGTAATAAGATACAATTCCAGCCTTGTTTTTAGAAATATTACAATAAAAGAAAGTGACCCTACTTGCTATAGGGCTGTAGAGTGCAACGCCCATTCTAATCCTCTTTTTGAAAATGTTACGATAAAAGATAATATTATAGAAATGACACCCGTATATTGTGTTGACTCCAATCCTATATTCCTGAACTGTATTATTCAAAATAACTCAACATCATCATACGCTGGTGCTTCTGGTGGAATTACTTTTGCTTATTGTAATCCTATTATTGTGAACTGCCTTATAACTGATAATGAAGCTAATGACTGGATTTGGGGAAAAGGCGGTGGATTATGGTTGGGGAGTGGCAATTCAGAAATATTAAATGTTACTGTTTCTGATAATTATGCATCAATATCAGGTGGTGGTATTTATTCTTCAGGCAATACATTTATAACAAATTCAATTGTATACAACAATTACAATAATCAAATTGGAACTTATCCTAATGCTGAATTAGCGATATCCTATTCAGATATACAGGATGGAGAAGCAGGTATAGGAGGTTCTGGCACAGTCAACTGGCTGGAAGGCAACATAGACGAAGACCCGATGTTTGTAGATACTCTCAATAATAACTATCAATTGCAACAAGGTTCTCCCTGCATAGATGCGGGAACACCGGATACAACAGGGCTAAACCTGCCCCCAACAGACCTTGCAGGCAATCCAAGAATATACAACGGCAGAATAGATATAGGAGCGTATGAATATCAGGGAAATGCGGTAGAACAACCAGATACTTCATTCATAAACAAATTATATCTTTTCCAGAATAAACCAAATCCTTTTAGTTCATCTACTATAATAACATTTATCTCTGCAGATTATGAGAGGATAAAAGATTATAAGCTTTCTATTTATAATGCAAAAGGACAACTAATCAAAACATACAACGGCAAAAAAGATAATTTCTGGGTTAAAACAGATATAGTCTGGGATGGAACAGATGAGGATGGAAAGAAAGTAAGTCCTGGTGTGT
>CAYNOU010000106.1:0-5168 GCA_964398885.1 uncultured Candidatus Cloacimonadota bacterium
GAAGTAAGGTTAGTCTCTATCTTCCCATGTCTAATTTCAGGTTTATCAAAACTGAATGAAAATGTTAGCTCTTTGGCTGATAGAATTGTCACAAAAAATAGTGTTAGACAGATTGTTATTATAAACTTTTTATACACCATAATTTCAATCTTCCTTAAATTTTTTGATAAAAGAAAAAAGGTCTATGTTTTTGTCAAGCTTATTGTTACTAAATATGTAATTGAAGGTTAAATTAATTTCTTCCCAACAAGTCGAGACTAATGACAAATGAGTTAACTTTCCTTTATTTTATTTTTATAAAATTAACATGAGCTGTCGGGATTCATCCTTCGTCCCGATTTAATCGGGGCTACGAAGAATGGACCATTCCCTGACAGGCATTTAATTTGTACCAGCATTGAAGGCGCTTGAAAAATATGTTGATGTAAAACCACTTATTAGTGCGGTTTATCCTTTTGATAAAGTTTTGGAAGCATTTGAGAAAGCAAAAGAGAAAGGTATTCTTAAAATACCTCTGGATTTAAGGTAAGTATCAGAAAAATTCAAGATAACTTATTCACAAGAATTCACCAAACTTAACTTGGATTTCCTCAATGAAAATTTATTTATAACCTTGACAATTTATTTTCACTTTTCGTGAGTATGCAAAATATTAATCCTGAAAGATTAAAAATAATAATTAAAAAATGGAGATGTAATGAAAAAAATTCTACAAATCTGTTTAATTGGATTTATTATTTCTTTTGGATTTTTTAGTTGTGACACGAATGATAACGAGGAAGAAGTTGATACAATTTCTTTTGGTGTTATTCTTCCTATGGATTTTTCAAGCGGACCATTAAGAGAAAATGCAATTAGATTAGCTCTAAATGAAATTAATGAAGCTGGAGGTGTATTGGATGGTATGCAATTAGAAATTGATGTAAGAAGCTCAGCCGGTGAGGATAGAGAGTTAGCCGCTGCTGCACAAGCACAAGATTTGCTTGCTTCAACTGATAATTTGATTGGTTTTATTACTTCATTTAGTTCTTCATCAAAAGGGGTTGTCTTGCATGTTGCAGATACAATGCACATTCCAACGATATCTGGAAGTGGAACTGCAAATCAGCTTACAGATATTTCAAATTATTTCCAACGTCTTGCTCCTGCTGATAAATTTCAATCACAGGTTCTTGCTCAAAAGGCTGATGAAATGGAAATAGGTTCCGTAGCTATTGCTGTTCAAGAAGGTGATCTCTATTCTCAAGAACTTGCTGTTGTATTTCAAGATAAGTTTGTCGAACTTGGGCATATTGAACCAAACATTGTAAATTTCGTTTGTCAAGATCCGGATTATGAGAACAATTTAAATTTATTATTTGAGAATGATCCAGATGCAGTGCTAATTTCTATGAATAGTGAATATGTTGAATTTTTGACAAAAGTTGATTCAATTTATTCAAAGGTTGATTTAGATTCTTTACGATTCTTAATTCCTGATGCTTTAAAAACAGATGAACTATTAACAGAAGCTCCTGCTGAATTACTTGCAGGTGATGTGAATGATTACCCCAAATCAATTGGAACAATTTCTGCTCCAGATCCGGCTTCTGAAATTTTTCAGTATTTTCAAACCGAGTTATTAGAAAATTTCGGACAAGAAGTTAGCTCATATAATGCCCAATTTTATGATATTGTATATCTTTTCGCATTAGCTATTGAGAAAGCTTCATTAACAATTGATATTGGAAATTTAAATGCTTTTCGTGAAGAAGTTAATTCATCTATTCGTTCAATTTCAAATCCTGATGGACAGGATATATCATCTCTTGATGGATGGGAAAATATGAGATCTGCTGTTCTTGCAGGAGATGTTAATTTTGAAGGAGCTTCAGGTAATTGTAATATTGATGAAGATGGTGATGTTATAACTCCCTATGAAGTATTTAAAGTAGTTCAAAATCCTGATTCAACATTTTCTTTTGAAACTATTGAATATGTAAATCCATAAGTTTTTTTTTGATACAATTAATCAAATGAGTTTGTAGGGTCATTTTTCTAAATGACCCTATAATTTTTTTCTTTTGATAAAAAACAGGATAGCATTTAACAAACCCCAAAATTCAATTAATATTAGAATACAATCTAAATATAAGACAAATGAGTTAACTTTCCTTTATTTTATTTTTATAAAATTTTGCTTTGTCTATTATTTCATCCTCATCAACAGTTAACAGTTTGTGATTTTCCATAATCAACTTTCCATTTATGATTACATCACAAATGGCATTGCTGGATATAGTATACACAAGATGAGAATAGACATTATACATTGGAAGAATCTCCAGCTTATTTGTATCAATTAAAATAATATCAGCTTTTTTGCCAACTTTTAGTGAGCCTAACTCCGATTCTTTCCTTAATGCTTTAGCCGAATTGAGCGTTGCCATTTTTACCACTTCAGGAGAAGGAAGAATGGTGGGATTTTTATTATAAGCTTTATGAATTTTTGCTGTAAAATCCATCTCATCAAGCATACTTAGATTGTTATTACTTGCAACTCCGTCTGTTCCCAGACACAAATTTATGCCTTTTTCAATATACTTTTTGATAGGCATAAAACCTGAGGCAAGCTTTAAATGACTTTCCGTAGTGATTGCAACACTTACATCTTTTTTTTTCAAAGTTTTTAGTTCTTCGTCATCTACCCAGATTCCGTGAGCAATAACAACATTGCTATCAAGAAAACCAATGTCATTCAAATACTTTATCGGTCTTTTATGATGCTGTTTCAAACAGTCTTCAACTTCCTTTTGAGTTTCTGATATATGAATATGCAGGAGCATATTATGTTTTTGAGCAGTTTCTGAAGCAAGTTGTAATGTTTCAGAGCTACAAGAATAAATTGAATGGGGCGCAATTGCAAAATTTATTAGTTCATTATTAGCGAATTCCTTTTGATATTTAACTGCATTATCTAAAGCTTGCTTTGGTTCTTTATAATTTGCATTTGGAAAGTCCACAATACCCTGGCCAACAATAGCCCGAATTCCAACTTTGGATGCAGCCTTTGCAGTTTGTTCCGGGAAGAAATACATATCATTAAACATTGTAATACCGTTTTTGACAAGTTCTGCTGCTCCATGTAAAGCTGCTAAATATACAAATTCTTCTGATACAAATTTTGCTTCTGCGGGCCAGATATAATTTTCCAACCATTCCTGTAAGGGCAAATCATCAGCCAATCCACGAAAATATGTCATTGGTATATGAGTATGTGCATTAATAAATCCTGGCATAACAATTTTTGATTCTGCATCAAATATCTTTTTTGCAGAGAACCCCTTCTCTAAATTTTCTGTTTTATGAATTTGAATGATTCTGCCATCTTTTATTGCAATTGCACCGTTTTGGATGACATCCATCTGTTTGTTAATTGTAACTATAAGTCCGTTTTTTATTAGAATATCAACTGATTCCATAATGAGAATTTTCAAACATTGGATTGAGCTTTAATATTATTACTAGCCATTTCCACTCATATCTTTTATTGAAATTTAGAAATGTACTAAAGTATCAAGTTTTTGATAAATTAAGAGTTAGTACATAGCGCAGTAAACTGCAACTAACCGCTCAGTCTCGGCTAGGCCGAGCCTAGACGGAAGAGAATCCCGCCATTGCGGGACAAAGTCCACCGAGTTATTTTATTATCTTTGCCTGCCCTGTTAAATGTTTACTATTTAATAGGGTGTCCTTTGCGTCTACTCTGTCCCGATATATCGGGACGGTTAAATTTCTTGCTCAAAAAACTCCACCAAAGGCGTGAGCCAGAGGCTCATCAGCCTCGGGTTGAGATCTGCCTCTGGCATGAAAAGATTCTATTTGTAATACTATAGAGCGGAATGAAAAAGATACTTGTTAAGAATGCCGCACTAATTTTAAAATGTAAATTTTCAATATTTTTTGTGATTTTTGACAATTTGAGTTAGTTTCTCACCCATTGTAGATATTTTGGGATTACTGGAGCGTTTCCAATCTCTGATTGTATCTTTTGTAAGAATTGCGAAATCGCTATTTCTTTCTTTCCCTCCAGAGCTTCTTAAACTATTAGCTAATTTTTTCATAGAGACCCATATTGTCTTAATTCTTTTGTTATCAGCATCTTTAAGCCATTCCTTTAGATAAGGATATACTTCAGCCGGCCGTGCTCTCGCGATTTGAATTATAGTATGTGTAATTTTTTTTTGGACTTCAATGCTTTCGTCATCAATAATTCTTTCAATAAATTCCATTACAAAATGTGGGTCTTTTTGAGAGATATTTTCTAAGCCGTGAAATGATATGGAGCGTTTACTCCCGTCAGCACTTTCAATCCATTTCATCATATTGGATTTCATTAATTCTGGATATTCTTTCCAGAAATGGTCCATAATATTTTCTGCTTCCCATTTTATAGAATCATAATAATTGCTGACAATTTCTATCATTTCCTCTGGCTTGCCCATAAGGTAATTATAGAAGAAGAAGAGAGATGTTGCGCGTTTTGCGTAATTCTTTGAATCTAATAAGGATTTTGCTATCTCTACCACCTTATCTTTTTGCGGTGAATTAGATGCAGTTTCTGCAATCAGGATTCTTCCAAAGTAATTCTTACAAGAAGCAAACTCCTCAAATTTCTTTTTCCCTTTTCTGGGCGATTCATCCAATAACTTAAGAGTTTTTTCAGTTTTGTAGCGAAGTTCTTTTTCTTCCTTCTCGTCAAGACGTCCGATTTCTTTAACCATAAATTGCCTTTCAAATGTTAAGAATTAAATTATGTTTTGCAATTACAAAATTTTGTACTTACTTATTTAATCCTCTGATTATGGATTTTTTTGTTGTCTATTTAGTTTTGGACTTTATAAAATTTCTAAAATTATTATGTCAAGTAAAAAAAATTTTCTCTAATTCTCTAAGAAGAATTTGAATTTATACTAAATAGATATTCTATAAATTTAGCTTTGTATAAAATTATTTGTGTGTTCTCAGAATATGAAATTTTTCAGGAGTATAATCTTATCTTAATAACAGCATTTTTCTTGTAACCGCATTATCACCATATTCCAGTTTATAAAAATACACACCAGGACTTACTTTCTTTCCATCCTCATCTGTTCCATCCCAGACTATATCCGTCTTCACCCAGAAGT
>CAYNOU010000107.1:0-5118 GCA_964398885.1 uncultured Candidatus Cloacimonadota bacterium
GCAGAAGGCATCAGTTATATGATTGATGTTACTGAAGATGTTGGAAAAAGAATAAAGGAGCTAAAATTTTTACAAACCGGTAAACCGCTTGAAATGAATCAAATATACAAAGTAGCAATAAATAGCTATCGCGCAAATGGTGGCGGTGGACATATAAATGCAGCAGGTTCAAAAAATGCACCGATAATTTTTCAATCAAGTGAAGAGATGCGTAATATTCTAACAGATTATATTAAAAACATAGGGACAATAGCACCTGAAACTGACCAGAATTGGAAAATAGTAACAGGAAAGTAAGAAAGAGAATATAAAAGCTTTAGTTGATATTTTTTATATCTATATTCCAATGGAAAATTTATCAAAAACAATTTGTGCTTTGAGACACTGTTCGTCAATTGCATTTATATAGGAAAACCACACATCCTTAGCAACTGCTTCTATTTTATTTCGTTTTTTATAATAGCAAATTCATTTATTTAAATCTGAAAAACTTGTCAAAAAATAAATCTTTTTTTCTAAAACACTAACTCTAGTAAAAAGTTTTCATCAACTTTTACATCATTTGAGAGGTAATGAGCTATTACTGTAACATAAGTAACCTCACTTGTTCTATACTCAATTGAGGACAATTGAGTTACAAAAGGATTGGTAAAATAAGAGGTAAAAATGACAGTATTTGATGTTATCAAATCAAGAAAAAGTATTAGAAAGTATTCTACAAAAGATATTGAAGATGAAAAACTAAATATAATTTTGGAAGCAGGCAGATTAGCGCCATCCTGGCAAAACAAACAATGTTGGAGATTTGTCGTTGTAAAAGATAAGGAAAAAATTCATCAACTTGCCTTGAAATCTGGATTTATCAGCAAAGCCAATTTCTTTATTAAAGATGCGCCAATTGTAATAGTTCTCTGTGCAAATCCAAAGGATAGTGGATTTATGAATGGACAGCATTACTATCTTGTTGATACTGCAATTGCCTTTCAGCAAATGATGCTTGTAGCATACGAGATGGGAATTGGCTCTTGCTGGCTAGGTGCTTTTAATGAGCAAAAAGTAAAACAGATTCTTGATATTCCAGAAAATATAAAAGTTGTTGCACTCAGTCCTTTTGGGTATCCTGCTGAAAAAGATGGTTTATACGCAAAAGCTGTTAAAGCTTTTGCTGGAAGTAAAAATAGAAAAAGTTTGGACGAGATTGTGCATTATGAGAAGTGGTAACCTATTGATGGTTCAAGTATGTTACTTGAACCAATTGTTTCAAACATTTAGGTTCAGATTGCAAATCTGAACCAGCAAAGGGAAATATAAAAGCTTTAGAGGATTGTAGTAAAATAAGAGGTAAAAATGACAGTATTTGATGTTATCAAATCAAGAAAAAGTATTAGAAAGTATTCTACAAAAGATATTGAAGATGAAAAACTAAATATAATTTTGGAAGCAGGCAGATTAGCGCCATCCTGGCAAAACAAACAATGTTGGAGATTTGTCGTTGTAAAAGATAAGGAAAAAATTCATCAACTTGCCTTGAAATCTGGATTTATCAGCAAAGCCAATTTCTTTATTAAAGATGCGCCAATTGTAATAGTTCTCTGTGCAAATCCAAAGGATAGTGGATTTATGAATGGACAGCATTACTATCTTGTTGATACTGCAATTGCCTTTCAGCAAATGATGCTTGTAGCATACGAGATGGGAATTGGCTCTTGCTGGCTAGGTGCTTTTAATGAGCAAAAAGTAAAACAGATTCTTGATATTCCAGAAAATATAAAAGTTGTTGCTCTCAGCCCTTTTGGCTATCCTGCAGAAAAAGAAGGGCTATATGCAAAAGCTGTTAAAGCTTTTGCTGGAAGTAAAAATAGAAAAAGTTTGGAGGAGATTGTGCATTATGAGAAGTATTGACAGACTCGACTTATCCGTCAGTTGACGGATGAGTTAAATCTATTTGGAAAGTTACTGAACTTAAGTCAAGTTTTCAACTTAACTCAAGTTCAAGTACTTTTAATAAAAAGAAGGTTAAAACTCAAATTCTAAACCAAATACTGGTAATAAACCCCACTGATAAACTTCATCCTGCTTTTTTTCTTTGTCATTCCAAAAATAGTTGGCAATGTTCTTTCGATTGTACACATTCCAGGCGCTCAAGTAAAAAACAAGATTGGAGCCGCTAAAGTGAAAGCGCCGATCAAATCGGATATTCATGGAATGATAATCTGGGTAACGTGCTTCATTGATTCTGCTCTCATCGTAAACCGCTCGATGATTTAGCTTTGACTTCTCAATGTCAAATGGAGTGTATGGGACTCCCCCAGCGAAGATCCATCGGATGCTGAATTCCCATTTATTATTAGGTTTGTATCCACCTTCAATGCTAAAAATAAACCGGTTATCATAAACTCTATCTCGCCATATATTATCACAACTTTTGTATCGTGTTTTAAACAATGAAGTACTTACAAGTCCATAAAAATTATAAGCAAGTTTTTTCTGGAGCATGATCTCAATGCCGCGAGATAGAGCTTTTCCGTTATCAATGAGTGCTTCATAGTTGTCGAAAAAATTTCCATCGATGATAAACAAAGCTGGCTGGGTTGGATCCAGTGGAAAGTAGTTGTAATTTTTTTGATACACCTCTAATGTGAGTTTAGTATTCTCAGTTAGCAGATGGTCTATGCCCAGAACATAATGAATTGCCATCGGATCTTCTAAATCTTTATTTTTATCATGTTGAGAGAGTAGCAATAATGGAAGATTTTGATGGAACGAACCAAAAGACCCATTAATCGATGTCAGCGAGGTCAATTGGTAAGAAAAAGCAAATCTATGTGAAACCGAAGTATTTTTGCTAAAGGAAAAATAATCCGCTCGCAGGCCCAATGTTGTGGTTAGCCGATTGAATGGTTTGGCAACATAGTTGACAAACGCACCTAATTTGTTTGCAGTGATATCTTTCTTCATAGTCAAAGCTTGAACAGTATCACCGATGGCATTGGTCGTTTCAGCATACCAGTTATCGTAATCTTCTGCCAAATGTTTAGCTTCAATGCCAACTTCAACCGTGTTTCTCTTATTTAATCGGAAGTGGTTAACATTTCGAAATTTAAAGGTTTGCTCTTCAGATCTATTTTTTATGTCATACTGGCCAGTGGTTGTTTCATACCAATCTTCATCATATTTATTTGTTGTGTATGCCAGTGAAGTATTGGAATAACCGCTTGCATTCCAAATTGCTCGCCAATTGGCTCCGATTGTTCCTTGATATAGGTCCTGATTGCCATAATGAGTCATATAATTTTCCTCGCCAGTTTCTCGATCAGGCGCATTTTGATCGTCGGCAAAAACACCAAGCACAATCAGTTTATGATTTGGATTAAGGTCATAAACAAGCTTACCCTGAATATCGCCATAGATAGGTGCGATAGTAGTACCGACTTCAAATACATCGACAGCAAAATCTAAATAACTCCTACGAGCCGAAAAAAGCCATGATCCTTTGTCATTTAAAAGTGGTCCTTCGGCAACGCCACCAAAACCAGCAAAATTCAAATCCAATTGTCCATCAAACGCGCTACGATTTCCCTCTCGAAAAGTGATATCCATAATAGATGAGAGCTTATCACCATACATAGCAGAAAATCCACCTGTATAGAAATTCACATCCTGAATAAAATCCACATTGATCATACCAATCGGTCCACCGGAAGCGCCTTGGTGCGGAAAGTGGTTTATATTCGGGATTTCAATATTATCTATGAAAAAGGTGTTCTCAATTGGATTGCCACCACGAACAATCAGATTATTCGACTGATCATTCACTTTTGCTATACTGGGAAGTCCCAAAATAATCCGACTAACATCTCCTCCAGAACCGGGTGCTCGACGAATTTCCTCACCTGAAAAATTGATAGCACTTGTTGGTTGTTCTACTATATTAGAAAAATATCCGGCTTTTACAACAATGCCTTCTATCTCAAGTGCAGTTCTCTCAAGTTCCGCATTCACAAATGTAATACGATTTGATTTGACAATGACATCAGTTTTCATTAATGGTTTATATCCAAGATATTGAAATTGAATTGTATAACCTCCGACAGGAACATTCTTTATGAGATATTTACCGCTTGAATCAGTTAAAACCCCTCTTTGTGAATCAACCCCGTTACGGTTTACCCCGTTGGATTTTTTTATCCAACTGGGGTCATCCTTCCTTACAGGACAGGCAAGTATTACATTTACATACACAAGTGGTGATTTAGTATCTTTATCCGTTACATAACCATTAATAATTCCAACCTTTGTTGTTTGTGCATTAGCAGTAATGGAGAAAATACAAAACAAAATAAAAATTAATTTAGTTTTCATCTGAAAATTCTTTTCACCACAAAGGCACTAAGACACAAAGGATAAAAATTATAGTATGAAAAATTCAATAAATATCGTAAGATTTTCATACTCCTTTGCGTCCCGAATCTTTTCTTGTGACATGAATGTTTCATATCAAATTACCTCAATTTATTTATTTTAAAAAAATGAGAGAGAAGGTGTTGAATATATGATTTCTGTAAACTGGGATCATCTATTCCTTGTTTTAAAAATTTTTCAAAAAGGTTTGGAAACATTACAGGGAGAAAAACTGCTGAAACTACCTGAATAATAGAGAACCTGATTTGTTCATCATCCGTATCCATAAACTGTTCCCCACATCTTTTTAATAAATCTTCTAGAAAATTATTGAATTTTTCTACAAATTCACTTTGATAATCACCGTAGATAAAAGGTCTATACAAATGTGCTTTTGTTATCTCTGGATAATTTAATGCTCCTTCAATTGTATCAAGAAAAAAGCCATAAAGAGCTTTGTATATATTCTGTTCATTATTTAAAAAATTTTCTTCTAAGTTCACAGTAAATGCTTCTTTTAGAGTTTGTTTTAGCGCTTCACCTATTAATTTATCCTTATTGTTAAAATGGTAATTTACAGCCGCAACATTCACATTCGCTTCCTTTGCGATCTTTCGAATTGTTACAGAATGCATTCCGTATTTTTCAATACAATTAATCGCAGCCAAAATAATCTTTTCTTTAATCGACATATTTTTATTATCCATAAATACTCCT
>CAYNOU010000108.1:0-4874 GCA_964398885.1 uncultured Candidatus Cloacimonadota bacterium
CGTTCCCCCGATACGGTCATTCTTCCCTACGGGGTAAACTTACGAGTCGAAAAATCCGAGTTTGCAGATAGACCCTAAATAATAATAAAAAAGTTTGTGCGAGTCTCCCGATTATATCTGGATTCGTGGCAAAATAATCCATAGGTGGAGGAAACAAATGAGTAATATATCAGCAATTTACAAAAAAGAGATAAGAGCATACTTTTATTCACCTGTTGCATATATATTGATTGCTTTGTTTCTTTTGATAACAGGTTGGTTTTTCGGAACAAATCTTTTTCTTGTAAATGAAGCTACAATGAGAAATATCTTTTCAGTAGTGCCCCTGATATTTATATTTTTTATTCCAGCAGTTACCATGAGAACCATTGCAGAAGAGAAACGGTCTGGAACAATTGAACTTCTTTGCACCACACCTGTAACTGAAACTCAAATTGTACTTGGTAAATTCTTTGCATCAATAGTATTGTTATGTGCAGCAATTTTGTCTACATTAGTTTATGTTATTATTCTTGCTTTTCTTGGAGCCCCAGATGGAGGGATTATTTTGGCTGGGTATATTGGACTTATACTTATGGGTGCGGCTTATTCTGCTATAGGAATTTTTAGTAGCACTATTTCTGCAAATCAAATAGTTGCTTTTATAATTTCATTCTTCATAATAATTGTGCTCTTTCTTTTAGATAAATTTTTATATTTTATTCCGATTTGGTTAGGGTCTATTTTACAATATATTAGTATAGATTTTCATTTTCAGAATATTGCAAGGGGTGTAATTGATTCACGCGACATCATTTACTACCTGTCTGTAATTTTCATATTTTTATTTTTTGCTTGCAAATCACTATATAAAAGGAAATATTTATCAGCCTGACGCTGATAAGCCTTTGGCTCATAATGGAGACTGAGTATGACAAATATTAATAAAAATCGTGTTAAAGATTTTACACAAGGCAAACCAGGAAGAATTATATTAATTGTAGCAATAGTAATTGTTTTGAATTTGATTGCTGTGCATCTTTTTACTCGTGTGGATATTACAAGAGATAAGAGATATTCAATTTCTGATTATAGTAAAAATTTAGTTAGAAATCTTGATGACAAATTTACGATAAAAGCCTTTTTTACTAACAATATTCCTTATCCGTATAATACACTTGCACGAGATGTTAGAGACAAACTGGAAGAGTTCAAAGCATTTGCTAATCGCTATTTCCAATTTGAATTTGTTTCCTCTGGTGATAAAACAAAATTTGTCCAAGATGCAAGAAGTTTTGGCATTCCAGAGGTTCAAGTAAATGCCCTTGAAAAAGATGAAATGGTTGTTAAAAGAGTTGTAATGGGTTTAGTTTTGCTTTATGAAGATAGAACAGAAGTTATCCCGGTTGTGCAAAGCACTGAAAATCTTGAATATGAAATTTCATCAAAAATAAATAAACTGATACATAAAGAATTACCAATCATTGGATTTCTACAGGGACATAAAGAACTCTCTTTTGAAAAAGAATTAACAGGCATTCAAAGACAACTTCAAGAGAATTATCAGCTTAAACCTATTAATTTAGAGGAAGATGAGTATGCCCTAAACGATCTCTCGGTATTGGTTGTTCCTGGTCCAAAAGAAGTTATTTCTGATGGTGAAAAATATCTTATTGACCAGTTTATTATGCAAGGTAAGCATGTAATTTTTCTTATTGATAATGTTAATGCAGACCCAAATACTTCAAAAGCGGAATTTTATAATAATGATATGAACGAATGGTTCAAAAGTTATGGGTTTAATGTTGAGAGAAATCTTGTTTTTGATTCAAGAGCTGCAAACATTCAGGTTAGACAGCCGTTTGAAAGAGGTTACCAAATAAGTTTTATGAGATACCCATTCCTTATTAATGTTGGAAATTTCAATAAAGATAATATGATAGTTAAGGATTTGAATTCTATAACACTAATTTTTGCAAGTTCAATAAATACATCTTATGGAAAAGAAGATAGTATTGAAGTGATTTCTCTTGCAAAATCTTCTAAACGGGCTGGAATACAACGAGGAAGATTAAATATTGCAATACAACCACCAATTCCTCAATCACAGTATAACAAGCAAGATATTCCTTTAGCTTCATTGTTATTAGGTCAGTTCAGAAGTTATTTCATAGGTCACGAACTGCCTGATACTTTAGATACCTCATTGTATTTAGAAAAAGGTTTGGATAGCAGAATTTTGGTGGTCGGAGATGCAGATTTTATTAGAGATGATTATTTGAACAAAACCAATGCATTGTTCTTTACAAATTCAATAGACTGGATGGCGCAAGAGTCAGGGCTTATAGAAATTCGCTCAAAAAATATTATAACTCGAGAATTAAAAGAAATTTCTGGTGGAGCGAAGAGTACAGTTAAATGGATAGCAGTCTTGTTACCATCCATATTAGTAGTTCTTATTGGTTTTATTGCATGGAGAATTAAAAAGGTTAGATATGCGAGAATAGGGAGATATTTTTAGCCACAGAGCCACAGAGAACACAGAGAAATTTTTTATAGTATATTATAATGTTGAATAATCTAAACAAACTTACAGAAAAGATAATTGGATGTGCTATTGAAGTTCATAGGAGACTCGGTCCAGGTTTATTAGAATGTATTTACCCTGTTAAGTATGGAATTATTAGAATAAGAATGATTAAAGAATCATCTTCCACAAGTTTCTTTAATATAAATTAAAATTAGTAAATGTACTACTTAACAGGGTGAATGAAAAGGCTTTGTGTATTGAGTTAAAAATTGCAGGGCTTTATTTCGAAAAGCAAAAAGTTATCAATGTAGAGTATAAAGGGGAAGTTTTAGGACAATTCAGAATGGATATTGTAGTTGAAAATTTAATAGTGGTGGAAATTAAAAGTGTAGAAAGATTTGATCCTGTATTTGAAGCTCAGTTATTAAGTTATATGAAGTTAGGTGGATATAAATTAGGATTGCTTATAAATTTTAATCAACGGTTACTTTAGGGGGTGGAATAGAATAATTTTATATTGTATTCCTTTTAATTGTTGTTAACCAAATATTTATAAATTTTGATGATAAAAATTTGTCTTATTCCACCCCCTAAAGATGGAGTTAAAAGGTTGATATTATAAATTTCTGATAATAACCTGTGAAAATATTTTACTTATATAAAAAATAATTTATAATAATAAACTCTGTGTTCTCTGTGTTCTCTGTGTCTCTGTGGCTTATAATATTGATACTGAAAGGAGATATTTCTAATGAAAAAACAGACGCTTTGGCTTATTTTCATTTTAATAATATTAGTACTAATTTATCTGTTTGGCAAGGGATTTAGTCCAAAATTAGAAAAAGCAGAAAAAAGTGGATTTGCCAAATTTGATACTTTAGGTATTACAAAAATTTGTATTAATTCTTCTGAGACAGAAAAAGATGTTACCTTAGAAAAAGTAGATGATAAATGGTTTGTAAAAAAACCTATTGATTATTTTGCTGATAAAAAAACGATGGAAAGAGTTATTGAACAAATTAACGATTTGAAATTTGAAGGTATAATATCAGAAAATCCTGATAAACAAAGCAAATTTCAGGTGGATTCAACAGGCACTCAAGTTCAGATATTTAAGGATGATAATCTGGTGTTAGATTTTATTATAGGAAAAACTGACCAGAATTATTCTCATACATTTTTACGGGAATCTGAATCTAATAAAGTATATTCTGTTACAGGAAATCTCTCATATATTTTTAATAAAAAAGTTGACCAATGGAGAGATAAAGTTATTGTAGATATACCAAAAGATGAGATAGATTATATTGAAGTCAGCTATGCTGATACTACTATATATTTCACATTTGTTGATACTGTATGGTATGTAAGACAAGATGATAAAGAGATTGAGGTTGAGGCTTCAAAGTTATCATCCATTTTAAATGCTTTCTCCCCAATGAAAACTACAAAATTTCAAGATGAACCTGTTGCCCTAAACTGGGAAAAGCCTAACCAGACGGTTGTAATTACTCTTGTTGATGGGACTGGATATAATATAAAATTCATCAAAAAGGACGATAAGGAAGTATATATAAAGACAAGTAATAGGGATAATATTTTTATTTCTTCTTCATATATGATGAAGAGGTTTAGAAAGAAGTTGGAGGATTTTGAGGGGAAAAGTAAGAAATAAGAAGAATAAATAAATTTTTAGACCTTCTCCTGATTATATCGGTATGAAAACCTTGAAGGTCTAATTTACTATAACTAATAAATACTTATCTTATCAATATCATTTTCTTGATGGAAGTTTTATCTTTGGTTGATAATTTATAAAAGTAAATACCAGGACTTACTTTATTCCCATCCTCATCCGTCCCATCCCAGACCACTTTTGTTATTTGTAATTTGTCAGTTGTAATTGGGGAAAGAGCTCTCACTAATTGCCCTTTTATATTATAAATCCTTATCTCTATTTCTTTCTCAAATACCATTGGGAGAAATAAAATATTAGCCAAATTAAAAAAGATTGTGGTAGAAGAGCTAAAAGGGTTTGGAAAATTATAAATTACTGCATTATTTGTTAAATGATTTTGCCAATCATCTACGGCAGAGGTATCTTGCCATTCATACGCACCCATATCTATAGTAGTGCCAAAAATACGGGGATTACCCGCAAGGTCATATTCAGGAATTTCTATTCCTGCAGGCAAATCCAATGTGCCAGCATCTATACAGGGAGAACCTGGTTGTAGCTCATAACTGAAAGGATCCCCACCAACAAACATAGGGTCTGCATCTATGTTGCCTTCAAGCCAGTTTACGGTGCCGGCACCATTAGTCTGTATCCCATCTTCACCATCTTTGATATCTGTATAGGAAA
>CAYNOU010000109.1:0-4743 GCA_964398885.1 uncultured Candidatus Cloacimonadota bacterium
AACTCTGCCAATTTTGACTGATAGTCAGACCCCTTTTATACTTTAGTAATAGTTAGATTATCGCAGTATCAGAATCTTCTTTATTTCAGATTTATATTTATTAGACTCCAATCTATAGAAATAAATCCCATTGGACAGCTTTCTGCCTCTGTTATCTTGACCGCTCCAAACAACCTTCTCTTTTCCAGTTAAATTAACAAAACGCTTTACCAATTGCCCTTTAACATTATAGATTCTTATCTCTGCATCCTCTGGGATCTCTGTGGTTGAAAAACAGATCGAAGTTGTACCTTGCATAGGATTTGGATAGCATAATAAAGAAATATCAAATTCTGAATCCAGGTCTTCATCTCCCTTGCCATAATAAGGTATCCTCTCCACAATCTCGGAGTACTGAACAAAACCAATCTTATTAGCTCTAAATTCCATTTTGGTAATATCATTATCACCAATCTCAAACTCCACTACTCCTTCTATATTAGTAAACTCTCTTAAAAACAAAGAGTCACCTTTCATTAACTCACATCTTACATCATCTATAGGTTCTTTATTTATATCTAACACCAAAAAATCTGCATATTCCTCATGAGATTCTAATCTATATACCAAGAATTCTTTCTCCTCATAATAAGGAATTTCCTCAACAACTTGAGAATAAGGAATAAAATTAGCCTTGATAGTTGTAATCTCCATTCCAGAAATATCTTCTTGATTACCAACTTCAAACTCTACAACTCCTTCCTCATCTGTAAACCCTCGTAAGAATATCTCATCACCATTTGATATCAAATTACATCTTACGCTGCTTACAGGATTTTCATCCCCATCTAACACCCAAAAAACAGCCAGTTCTTCATGTTCAGATTTTAATCTATATACATTAAAATCACCTGCTTGTTCACTCCATATCTGCATACTCGGGTCTCCAAATAAGATGTGTGCAAGAACAAGATTTCTAATAGGATTGTAATCAGTGCGTGAATAAAGCCATTGATGTGTCTCACCAAAAACCTTTCCTATCTCATAGCCCTCGTCGCTAAATATATAGTCCATGAAATCTTCTGCTGAATGGCGAGTGGTAAAAGGATATTCAAGGAATGACGAGGCATAATAAGCGACAGCTCCATTATTATCCGTAAGGAAACAGGCACCAATACAGTCTTGAGGTTCATTATTAACATTAACTAACTTTGTGCTTCCACAAGAAGAATTCCATAAAACATAAGGATTCGTATTTGTCAGATAATCAGGAAGATATTCATAAAAGTACCCGGTTGTATCAGTCCAATGTCCGTGTTGAGACCATTCATAAACAATGGTTATTTGCTGACTATTAGGATAATCAGCCAATCCCCCAACTTCATTCCAATTACTATTAATATTAAGTGCAGTAATAGATTTGTCACCACCATGTGTTACATTGAATACAAAACTATGATCATCAGTATCAAATGCATTTCCTAATAATACACCCGCTGGTGTTTGTGGTTCTAAGTCGCTTCCAACCAGATCTTCCTCATAAGTAAAATCTATATCAGTCTCTATATGCTGGGCAATTAAATCAATTATATCATTACCAATGATACTGCCAGGTCTTCTCATAAGATTATTAGCAATTAAATGATATTTCTCAGAATAATTACCATTGTAACGATAGGCAATATACTTATTGATAAAATTCTGAACCTCTTCTTGTGTATCAGCAGGAATTCTGCCAACATATAAATCAGCCTCAAAATTTATTTCATCATCAGATATCCAATCAGATAGTACATTACAAAAATAATAATCTGTAGGAAATGAACTATAATCAGTTTTATTATTAATATAAATAATCTTGGGCATTACTACTGAGGCATCTCCACCAATCAGTACATATTTAAGAGCCGGATTATTCTGCTTTCTTGTTTTTAAATACTGCCTTATATCCTCTGGGGTTTCTCCTGTTACAGAGGTTTTTACCACTTCCGTTTTTATTCCTTCTCTATTTTTTATTGCAGCAAATTCCAAAAAATCGGACTCTAATTCCTCATTTGTAATAATTATCATATCATAAGGAATATTATCTTCTCCTTTTGTAGTAGTTTCAGGATGTTCTTCTTTTTTAATAATGGGCTTAAAATTCTCTGCATTTTCAATAAACTGCTCAATCTCTTCAGGACTATCAAATATCTTACTCAACTCTTCTCTTAATCCCTTCTCATAATCTTCCTTTGGACCAGCAAATAAACAGGTAAAGGTTAAGGCAAAGATTGAGATTATAGTTGAGATTATTAGTATTCTATTCTTTCTTTTCATAATAAACCTTCCTTTCTTTTATTTTATTAGCAACATTTTTTTAATATCTATTACTTTATTGTTATTTACCAATTTTTGAAAATAGATTCCACTGGAAACATAGCCACCAGTTTCATCGCTTCCATTCCAGATAATTGAATCTTTCCCTTTCTTCTCTTCTAGCATAAAGGTTTTCACTTTCTGCCCTCGAACATTGTAGATCTCAATTCGAGGATTTTTGAATTTATGTGCAAGGCTGTATGAGATGATTGTAGCAAGAGTAAAGGGGTTCGGATAATTATTAATGAGTTGGGTAGCAGACATTAGTTGCGATGCTGGATCTACCGGGCATGATGGTGTGTATATAATTCCATGTGCATCAAATGAGTTTATAAAGTCAGTTGTAAATGTATCTTCATAATACTCATGCCAACCATTAAGAAAATCATTAAAGGTATAACAATAATGCTCTTCTTCACCTATCTTGTAACTTACCATTACATACCATATCTCATCATATCCGAATGATATTACATCATTATTCCAGTCTGGATTTCCTGTTTCAACATCATCATAAATATCCCATAGACTGGCACAAACTGCTCCTTCGCAAGCATTGCCATAAGGATTGTCCGTTGGAAACTCTATATCTATAGTATCTGACCCACTTGCATAAGTATCTATATATTCCCAATCCTGTCCATCATCATTTACATCATTTGATTCAGATTTTATCAGACAAGAGAAAAAAGTAGCAAAACCTTCATACCAAGCTAATGTATCATCAATTGCTTGAGACCATCCATGCGGTTGACCACTATGACTGGAAGCTATAAATTCTGCAAATTCCCAATGGTAAGCATGTCCTAATTCGTGCAGAATAACAGAATTATCCGTCTGGTCTGGATCAGATGCCCACCCATTTATGTATATAAAATCGTAGTCAATACCGCCAATATGAATAAAATCATGAACGAAATAAGAAACATTACCAAAATCTCCGTGATTCAACCAAGAATAAATAAATATTTTACTTCTTGATTCATTATTTAAGGAATTGGTAGAGAAGTACTCTGCTCTAATATCCTGGTCAAAAACATTATGTGCTTTCGCCATATCCTCACTATCAACATAAAAATCAAAGTTTTCCAAATCATAATCTTCATAATCAAAAGTAAAAGTAATATCTATTTCTTTATTATCATCAGGATATTCAAGATGAACAAATGGTGCAAGACCTAGGTTCTTGCCAAATAATCCACCAGCCTCACTACCTTGAAGAATTTCACATTCACTATTATTTAATAGTAAATATATTCCTACTATTGGATAAATTACATCGCTGAAAGAATAACTCCCCCCATTAAGAGTTGTGATGTCAATTAAAACAGGATTATCAGGATCTTCACAATTTGCTAATAACACTTCTCCTGAGGCATTAAGATAGTCATCATTTCCGCTTTTCTCATATCTAAAACTCCCTTGTATGTTATAGCTACCAACTAACTCAATTTGCATCTGCCAGTACTGTCCATCCATAAAAAAATAAATACTTCCAGTTGCACCAACTGTACCTGCAGATTCAAATGTAATTTTGTTTGAAGCACTTTGATAGGCAATTCCAATGGATGCATCACAACTTACATTAGAAACTGGTGAGTCAAATATAAATGTAATAGTAGAATTAACCAGCACATGAAAGCCCTGTTTATCTTTATATTTCTCAAGAAAATTTCCATCTACATATACAATTCTAATACAATCTTCAGGCTTAATCAGTATGTCACGCTTTTCTAACTCAATAGTATGAGGATGAATTTTGGGATCTAGCTCTATTTTTAAGTCTAAAGAGAAATCAGGCATAAATATCCCTCCGGGATATTCTATGAGATTTTTAGATCTTTCTGGTAACCCTTCATTCAAACATTCTATTAGAAAACCTTTCATATTACGTTGAGCATAACTTGCTCCGACTTCACGAACAACAACACTCATTATTGGAACTTCTTTATAATCAGGTCTTCTTGAAAGTTTTATTCTGTAATGAAAATTCACTGCAGGATTCTCATCATTTATTATCTTACTTGAATCAGAATACAGTACTTCCCAAAGAGGATTTGATCTCCTGTGTAACTTACCAGATGGAAGTCTTGTATAATTAGTTTGTTCTACCACACGATATTCTTTTCCTTTTTCATAATTCAGATGGTCTTCCAACAAAGTTATCGTAGCATAAACATCAATGGAATCTCCAACATAGATTTTGTCTTTGGAGACACTTATTTCTATTTTTACAGGAGCTTCTGGAGGAACCGGTTTTGCAACTAATATACTAATGCATAGAAAAGTAAGCATTAATAATACTATTGCTCCTCTTCCTAATATTGAATTTACACTTTTTTTTGACATAATTACTCCTACATATAAGTTTTATTTTTTTGGTTATATTTTCATTGACTTTTTTTA
>CAYNOU010000110.1:0-4548 GCA_964398885.1 uncultured Candidatus Cloacimonadota bacterium
TTAACAAATTTTATAATATTTTGTATATGTTTTATTGATTGGATCCTAAGGGGGGTGAATTTTGGAGTTAGAAATGTGAAATTTGGAATATGAACCAGAGCTAAAATTTGATATACTACAATCGTATAAATGTAAATATAAAATAAATTTAAGGCTTCTACTTTTATTCCCATTTTTTCCACTCCAAAATTTGAAATTGCATTTTATAAAAGATAAAATAATTTTGTCAAATAAAAGTCATTACATCTATAAATTTTATGAATCAATTTGTCATATTTGTAGTAAATCTTTATAGACAATCTGATTCATTCTTAAGAAAGAATACTTTGTTATCCTAAATTATTCTCCTTGACATTAAAAAGTCCATGCCCAAAAGAGCGTAAAAAGTTGTCGGAGGAGTGATGTCAGAAAAACTTGTTTATGGAAATATCACCAGCAAGGAATCAATGGAATTGGAAGAGAAATATGGCGCTCATAATTATGAACCTCTTCCAGTAGTAATTGCAAAAGGTGAAGGTGTTTATGTTTGGGACCCGGAAGGCAAGAGATATTACGACTTCCTCTCTGCATATTCTGCACTTAATCAAGGGCACTGTCATCCAAAGATTATTAAAGCACTTATAGAGCAGGCAGAGATTCTAACTCTTACTTCTCGGGCATTTTTTAACAATAAACTTGGCGAATATGAAAAATTTGTAACCGAATTTTTTGGCTATGATAAAATTCTGCCGATGAATACCGGGGCAGAAGGCGTTGAAACAGCTATAAAACTTTCTCGTAAATGGGGATATGAGAAGAAAGGGATTAAATCTAATAAAGCCAAAATAATTGTTTGTGAAGGCAACTTTCACGGTCGCACTATTGGCGCTATTTCTGCTTCCACTGACCCTGAGTGTACTAATAACTTTGGTCCTTTTCTACCAGGTATTATTAAGATACCATACAATAATTCAGAGGCATTAGAAAAGGTTTTAAAAAAACAAGGGAAAGAAGTTTGTGCCTTCTTAGTTGAACCTGTTCAAGGTGAAGCGGGGGTTGTTGTTCCAGATGAAGGTTATTTAAAAAAAACTTTTGATATATGCAGAAGATATAATGTATTATTTGTGGCTGATGAGATTCAAAGTGGGATTGGGAGAACAGGTCGTCTTCTTGCCTGTGATTATGAAGAGGTTAGACCTGATATTCTTATCCTTGGGAAAGCAATTTCAGGTGGGGTCCTTCCTATTTCCGCTGTATTAGCTGATAATGAGATTATGTTAATTATAAAGCTTGGACAGCACGGTTCTACTTTCGGAGGATTTCCTTTAGCCTGTGTTGTTGCAAAAGCGGCGTTAGAAGTAATTAAGGAAGAGCATCTGATAGAAAATGCAGAAAGGCTCGGAAGAATATTTCGTGATGAAATGAGAAAGATTGATTCTCCTCTTATTGAGTTAATCCGTGGAAAAGGCTTGCTTAATGCCATTGTTATAAAACCTACAGATGGCATTGAAGCCTGGGATGTCTGTGTTAAATTTGCTGAAAAAGGATTACTCTGTAAACCTACGCATAAACACATTATTCGTTTTGCACCACCGTTAATAATTACCGAAGAACAACTGATGGAAGCAATCGGAATTATTAAAGAAGTTTTTTCTGATTTAAGTTGATAGTAAATCTTTTGAATATAGAATAAAGAATAACGAATGAATATGAAATATACATGCCAATATTTCGGCACAAAAAAGTATGAACATTTCAGAGATTATTTGGAGTAGGCGAGTCTCTCGCCTAGTAGCCGACGGAGTCGGCTACTCCATACTTTGTGGCAAGGAATTTTAAGATGAAAATAGGAATACGAAGAGAAGACAAAAGCAAGTGGGAACGAAGAGTTCCTTTAATACCAGAGCATATAAAATTATTGAAGGAAAAATATTGGATTGAGACGGTTTTGCAACCCTCAAAAATCCGTGTCTTTTCTGATAATGAATGTAAGAATTATGATGCCCTAATAAAAGAAGATTTGTCCGAATGCCCTGTTGTTTTTGGAATCAAGGAAATTCCTGAATCATTCTTTCAACCGAATAAAACTTATGTTTTTTTCTCACATGTAATAAAAGGTCAATCTTATAATATGCCGATGCTTAAAAGAATATTGGCCCTTAAATGCAATCTTATTGATTATGAAAAGATTTTAGATGAGAATAATAAACGGCTGATATTTTTTGGAAGACATGCAGGCATAGCTGGAATGGTAGATACTCTTTGGGCATTTGGACAGAGATTAAAATATGAAAATATATCAGACCATTTCAAAGAGATAAAAAAAGCATATCAATATGAATCTTTAAAAGAAGCAAAAGACGATTTAAAAGAAATTGGATGGAAGATTCAAAATGATGGAATTCCTGAAACTCTTACTCCATTAGTATGTGGAATTACAGGTTATGGAAATGTTTCTAAAGGTGCTCAGGAGATTCTTGATGAACTGCCAATTATTGAAATTTCACCTTCTCAACTTTTATCATTAGAAAAGAGTCAAAGTGTATCTCGGAATCACATCTATAAAGTGATTTTTAAAGAAGAGCATCTTGTTATGCCAAAAGAAGAAAATGAGGAGTTTAGATTACAAGATTATTATGAAAATCCACAAAATTACAAATCGCAATTTGAAAAATACATTCCTCACTTATCTATACTTGTAAACTGTATTTATTGGACGCCGCAGTGCCCAAGATTCGTTACAAAAGAAAATCTGAAGTCACTTTATCTAAAGGATAAAAATCAGAAGTTGAAGGTTATCGGCGATATTAGCTGTGATATAAATGGTTCTATTGAATTTACCTCAAAAACAACAGAACCTGATAACCCGGTTTATGTTTATGACCCAAGCAGAGATAAAATATATGATGGTATAGAAGGCAGAGGCGTTGCAGTTCTTGCAAGGGATAATTTACCCTGTGAAATTCCACGAGAGTCATCTATATTTTTTAGTAATGAATTAATTGATTTTGTTCCACAAATTGTAAAAGCTCATAGTTTAGGCAAGTTGAGCAGAAATGCTCTTCCCAAGTCAATTCAAAAGGCATTAATTGTGCATCGCGGAAAATTTACTAAAGATTTTGAATATTTAAAAAAATATCTTTTCAGTCTCGGCTAGTCCGAGCCTAGACGGAGAAACCTGAAACTTGAAACTTGGGAATAGAAAATTATCAATTGAAATGAAATTAATTAGATGATGAGTATCAAATTTTCTGCCATAGGCAGATCCGCCTCTGGCGGGCAAGTTTCAAAAGAGAAAGGAAAAAGAATATGAAAAAAGTACTAATTTTAGGTGCTGGATTAGTTTCCCGACCTCATGTTAATTATCTACTTGAACAGCCAGATTTTTTAGTTACTGTGGCAAGCCGAACCGTAAGTAAGGCTGAGAAATTAGTTGGTGACCACCCTCGTGGTAAAGCCATCTCTCTAAATGTAAAAGATGATAAGAAATTAGAAGAATTAATCTCTGAAAATGACCTTGCTGTAAGTTTATTACCATATACCTATCATGTTAAGATTGCGAAACTTTGTATTAAACACAAGAAAAATATGGTTACAACATCTTATGTCAGCGATGCTATGAAATCATTAGATAGTGAAGCCAAATCTGCAGGAATTATTCTACTGAATGAAACAGGTGTTGACCCTGGTATTGACCATATGTCCGCAATGAGAGTAATTAATAATGTGAAAAATAATGGAGGCGGAATAAAGAGTTTCAAATCATATTGTGGAGGATTGCCAGCACCGGAAGCTAATACTAATCCCTGGGGCTATAAATTCTCATGGAGTCCAAAAGGAGTTGTTATGGCCGGGAAGAATTCGGCAAAATATCTTATGGATAAGAAAATTATTGATATTCCAGGTCCAGAACTATTTGCAACAAATTGGATTGTAAAAATTCCTGGTTTTGGGGAATTAGAAGCATATCCAAACCGCAACTCCTTACCATATAAAGAATTGTATAACATACAGAATACTGAAACGATGTTCCGTGGCACACTTCGCTATCCGGGTTGGTGTGGTGCAATGAAAAAAATTGTTGAACTCGGTCTTCTTGATGATGAAAAGGTTTACGAACTTAAGAATTTGTCCTATGCAGAGTTTATGAAAAATTTTATAAAAGAACATAAATATAATGATTTGAAAAAAAATCTTGCTGCTCAATGGGAATTGGAAGAGAGCTCAAATCCAATACATCGTGTAGAATGGTTGGGACTATTGGGAGATGAAAAAATTGGTTTGGAAAAAGGCACAGCAATGGATGTCTTCTGTAAAATTCTTTTAGATAAATTGCAATATGCTCCAAATGAGAGAGATATGCTTATTCTTCACCACGAATTTATTGCAGAATTTCCTGACAGGATACAAAAGATAACATCTACTATGATAGATTATGGAATTCCAGGTGGAGATTCTTCTATGTCCAGAACCGTTGGACTACCTTCAGCTATTGCTGCCAAATTAGTCCTTAATGGGACAATTAAAGAAAAAGGAGTAAGAATTCCAGTAGAGCCTGAAATCTATGAA
>CAYNOU010000111.1:0-4496 GCA_964398885.1 uncultured Candidatus Cloacimonadota bacterium
GTTTTCTCGTGTCAAGTAAACTTATTGAACTGTCCGAAAATATGGAACCACTATAAACAGAGCAAAAAATAAACCTCTACGCGAATATTGATTTTACCATTGAATATGAGATTAATCCAAGTCCTATTCAGTTACCATTAAGACAAAGCATAAGAAGACAAAAATTAGTAGAAAGCTTTATCAAATCATCAGTAGAAAATCCAGATGATTTTGAATCTGTTACAGGTGGTGCACAGGAAATAATCCCTGAAATAAACTTGACATAGATATTTCCCAAATGGAAATTAAATAAAAAACAAAGAGAAAATACTATGAAGAATATAAAACAATTTTTTGCAATTTTTATTATTATACTTTTAAGCAGTTTTGTGATAACAAATATTGTTTTTTCACAATCAATTAACTGGACGCGTATATATCATGATGGTGCAGGAAAACCTATATATACAGGAGGTTTTACAATCTCAAGTCCAACCTTTGCTGATATTGACGGAGATGGAGATTATGACTGTTTTGTGGGTTATACTGAATGTTGGAGTGAGAACGGAGGAAGGATTTGGTTTTATGAGAATATTGGCACACCTTTCTGTCCACTCTGGCATTTTATAACAGACAAGTATAATGATATTGATCTTTATTATCTAGACATTAGCAATGTAACCTTTGTTGACATAGATGCTGATGGTGATCTGGATATGTTCATTGGTGGTGGATTGGGACCCAGTAGTAATGGAATACATTTTTACAAAAATATTGGGAATCTGAATACTCCAGTATGGGAATTTATATCAAACAAGTTTCAAGATATTGAAACATCAACAGGATCGCATAACTATTGTAAATCAACTTTTGCTGATATTGACAATGATAGTGATTTGGATCTGTTATTTGGGAATTATTTTAGAGATGTATATTATGAAAATATCGGTGAGCCTACAAATCCTAATTTTGTGTTGGTAAATTCACATTATTTCGATTATGGATGGAATTATCATAAACCAATATTTGTTGATATTAATGATGATGGAGATTATGATTGTTTTATTGGTCTACCATATCATTTATTGTTTTATGAGAATATTGGAACTCCGGAATCACCAGCATGGAATCTAGTTACTGATGACTATAATGAAACTATTGGAAGGGATAAATATCCAGAGTTTTGTGATATTGATAATGATGAAGATTATGATATGTTCGTTGGTTTATTAGAAGGTAAAATATTATTTTATGAAAATATTGGTTCATCTAATGAGCCTGTCTGGGATTTTAGAGGAGATAATCCAATAACACTGGATGTAGGATTTTATAGTTCACCTGCTTTTTGTGATATAAATGGAGATAATAAAGCTGAAATGTTTGTTATTGGTAGTGGAGGAAATGACTTTTATTGTCCCACTAGTATATATTATTATAGTAATATTAATACACCGGAACAACCTGTTTGGGAACTCCAGTCATCCTCTTTTCCTTATATTAATTATGATGATGATGGAGTCAATTCCATTGAGTTTGCAGATATTGATTTTGATGACGACTATGATCTATTTGTTGGGTTAATTAATGAGTCTTTAATTATGTTCCATGAAAATACTGGAGATATTTACAATCCTCAATTTGATTCAATTGGAACAATTGTTATAGATTTCAGCGATGATGGTAATATTAAATTTACTCCTTCTTTGGTTGACATAGATGCTGATCGTGATCTGGATATGTCCATAAGCTCGCAAGAAGGAATTGTCGGTTCTACCCCTGGCATTCATTTCTATCGCAATGAAGGAGATCAATTCTCCCCTGATTGGCAATTTGATTGCATAATCAACTCTTTATTTGGTAAAGTAGATTTAATGGATGAAGACAATGATAGTGATTATGATTTGTTTCTAAGTGAAAGTTATTTTAATAATAACATCATTTTCTACAGAAATACAGGTGATATATATAACTTCTGTTTTGAGTTTGATTGCATTAACTACGGAGATATCTATGTCGGTTCGTTTTCAACCATTTGTTTTTTTGATATAGATAATGATAATGATGAAGATATGATCCTCGGTGAGTACGATGGTGGGATAAATTTATTTAGAAATGATGGTTGGATTGGTGTAGATAATAATCATTTAGATTCAGAAAAATACTTGTTATCACAAAATTATCCTAACCCTTTTAACCACACAACAACCGTTAAATATCAAATTCCAAATAATGTAAGAAATGTGGTTATTGAAATCTTCAATATCAAAGGAGAAAAAATTAGGTTAATTAAATGTCAAAATCAGGAACCCATTATATGGGATGGAAAAGATGAACTTAAAAACCAGGTTTCATCAGGGATTTATCTATACAGAATATCCGCCATAGGTGGATCCTCCTCAGGAGGAAGAACTGATGAATTTATAAGCAAAACAAAGAAAATGATTTTATTAAAGTAAGGTTCTAACAACTTTTCCGTCTTTTGACGGATGTTAAACCCTACAAAAAGAAAATGGAGGAAAAATGAAACGATTTATTATGATAACAGTAGTGCTTTTATGCACAAGCACATTGGTATTTGCTAATTATAACGGTTCAGTAAATATTAATCAATCAGAATTGATATTTTCTCAGAAGGATGAATATGATTTTATTACTTTTGAGAAAAATTATTTCACAGAAGAAGTAGGTGCTCCCCAATTACCTGTTAAAATCTTAGAATATGTTATACCTATTGATATGAATGTGAAGGATATTATTATCAACAGCAGTGAACAAGTTCAAATAGACGGAACTTATTTTGTCTATCCGGCTCAACCACCTTATCTAACAGATGGTAGTGATCCACCCCCCTTTGTTGAACCAAATATAGAGATTTATGGTTCAAGTAATCCTTACCCTGACAAGTTGGTGGAATTGATTGCTGATGAATTTACAATGGGTTATCATATCGTTACACTGTGTTTTTATAATATTGAATATATCCCAACAGAGCAAAAAATAAAACTCTATACGAATATTGATTTTACAATTGAGTATGAGAGTAATCCAGGTCCTATTCAATTACCTTTAAGACAGAGTCCCAGAAGACAAAAGTTGAGTGAAAGAGTTATCAAAAATTCCATAGAAAATCCTGATGATTTTGAATCTGTTACAGGTGGAGCACAGCAAATAATTCCTGAAAAAGAAAAAAATGAAAGAAAAATTTGACAATTTATCAGGATATTTTTTTAATGGAAAATAAAACAAAAACAGTGGGTAAAATGATGAAGAAAATAATAATTATATTCGTTTTATTATTTATTCCCTGTCTCTCTTTTGCTCAAACCCATATCCCCAGTGGAGATGTAAGTGGCACCTGGACAATTGACGGTAGCCCGTATATTGTTGATGGAAATATTACAGTTCCGGTAGATAGTACCTTAATTATTGAACCGGGAGTAAATATTATTTTTTCAGGAAGCTATAAATTTAAGGTATATGGGAGACTATTATCAGAAGGAACAGAAATTGATACAATTTACTTTACAGCACAGGATACGACAATTGGCTGGAAAGGCTTAAAATTTTACGATACAGATATAAATCAACAAGATAGTTCAAAGGTTAAATATTGTAGATTAGAATATGGAAGACAGGGTTCATTAATATATTGTAGTAATTCATCCTGTATATTAATTAAAAACAGTGCAATAACAAATAATTTAGATGGTAGAGGAATTTCTTGTGGCGAATCCAGCCCAACACTTATTAATGTTACCATTAGCAATAATATCTCACAAAATTATGGTGGTGGCATATATTGCACAGAATCCTCTAATCCGCATCTGGTTAATGTTACTATTAGTGGAAATTCAGCTGCTGGAGCTGGAGGAGTTTATTGTAGCTATAATTCCAATCCAATGTTTGAAAATGTTATTATTGCAGATAATTATCCTCAAGGAATTTGTTGCACTTATTCTTCCAGTCCAATTCTAAATAATGTCACTATCATTGGAAATGAAGGAGGGGGTATCGCTTGTTCTGATAATTCCAATCCAATTCTTAATAATGTTATTATCAGTAATAATACTGTTTGGGGAGGACTTTTTTGTATTAATTCCAGTCCAGTACTTACCAATGTGCTTATTAGTGGAAATAGTGGTGGCGAATTTGGTGGTGGGATTTATTCTGAAGGAACAGGAAGTCTTCTACTCCAGGATGTTATTATAACAGGAAACAGTGCTTTGGACATGGGTGGCGGAGTGGCACTAATAGGAGCAGATATGATTATGGTAAATGGTATAGTTGCAGATAATTATGCTGATGATGCTGGTGGAATTTACTGTCATGATGGTGTAAGTTTAGTTTTAACAAATGTAACTGTAAGTGAAAATAGTGTTGGAGATTATGGGATTGTTGGTGGAGTAGGTTGTGAATTTGATTGTATCCTGAACATAACAAATAGTATTGTATGGAATAATGATCCTATGGATATATATTTATATGGATATGGGTGTGAATCATACATAACTTATTCT
>CAYNOU010000112.1:0-4258 GCA_964398885.1 uncultured Candidatus Cloacimonadota bacterium
ACGATTCAGTGTCAGCCATGAACGCTGGCTGAAAACACAATGGCTTCAAACACAATGTTAGGTTTTCGTCGGCTTTTTCTATTCTTTTATAGTATTTTCAGTTGATTATTAATTCTTTCCTTAGATATTTTATAAACTACTGGAAAATTTGTATTCCCTTCTATCTTTGGAATTAAATCTCTTAAAACTTGCTTAAAAATTCCAATTGACCATTTTTCTCTATTCACAATTCTAAAAATAAAATCAACTTCATTGGGTCTCCATATTGTTTCTGAGTTATTTGCACCAAATGCAACTCCAATTATTATATTATGGATATTATCATTTTCATCAATTACTTTAGCTACGACCAAAGTTTCTTTTAAGGCGGTTAAATATTTTTCTTCATATTTATATTTCAATATTTTTGCCAAATCTTTTTCTATTGCTGATTGATTAAACATTCCTTTACTTTCATTTAGCATTACATCAAAATCCTTAATATTTTCAGGTGGTAAAGCAATAATATCAGGATATTCACGAGGTTGAGCTTTTCCTTTTTTTGGTTCTGGTAAAATTGCACCACCTCCTTGCGAACCAGGATAGCTTATTGACACAATTCTAAACTTATTTGGTATTAAAACCCTATGGGCAATAGTATAAGTTACTTCATCTTCATCAACATCATTTTTTACTTCTTCAATTGGTGTTGGTAGCGTGTAGTTTGTAAAATTAAAATAATTTGATAACTTTTCAAGGAAAGACAAATTATTACTACCCATAAGTTCATTCCTATTCCAATATAGTTTTATTCCATTATGATTTAAAAAAATACCATCAAGGAAATAGGCAAGTGTCATTACTACTTTGTTATCTGCAATTTTATTGAGGTGCTTTTTCCATATCGGTTGAAAATTAATTTCTTCATTCAATTTTTTAGCTTTATTAACACTCTCTTTTAATTCATCAATAAACCATTTGGGAATACCGCTTTTATCCTTCTCAATCGCAATAGCAAATTTATATTTTAAAGATTGTAAATTAGTTAATTCATCCTTTAATCCCTTGGTACGCGAGCGGACAAGTGCATAAACTCCATAGATTTTATGACTTTCGGAAAAAACGAAAGAGATGAATGTTAATATTCCTCTATCCGGATCCATTGCATGGTCAAAACGATTAATTTTTTCACCAATCCAACTTTTTCTTACAAAGTACCTTAACTGGTTTAAATTGCTATTTCTTTCTTCTCTTTTTTTCCATGTTTGGATTAATTCTACTGAACTTGTTGCTTTTTCAACTTTTTTATAAAAATTTTTGTATGATACTTTGGATTTTAATAATAATAAGGAATTTGAAAACCATTTATCTGGTTTTTTTAGAAATTCTGATATTGAACATTGTATTGTATCAGCAAGTATTTGTATATGAGGTGGACAACCATACAAATTATTGCTTCTCTGCAAATTATAAATATTGTCTGCTTCTGTTTTCCAGTCAGCAATTATAAAGCCTTCGTAGTTCAATTTTTCCTTCAATATTTTAGGTGTGGAATAAGGGTTATATTCTGCTCCTCCAAATACTTTTTCAGAATGTTTATGTCCTGATATTTTTACATAATACATATTTGATAAACAGGCTGCAACTGCACCGTATGTTCTTTGCAATTCATGGTCTTCAGTGGTTACAGCTTCGGTATATTCAATCAACACAAGCGGATATTCTTTTTTGTCAGCTATTCCGCTTATTAATATATCCGGTGTAGTTAAATATTGTATAGCACGAATTGAACCTTCTGATAACTGGGAATACTTTTTTGGACGCTTTACTAATAAGATTTCAATACTTTTTGAAAAAGAATAAATTAATGGTACAATATAGTCATTTGCTTGCTCTAAACATTCATAATATATTCTAATTTTCTTCATAATCTTTAAGTAACATAATTAGATGTTCCTTTTTTCCTTTTTTAGCAAATGAAGGATTAAAAATTCTTGAATGACTTGCTAAATCAGAAGATATTATTTCACAGACCTTGAAACCAACTGATTTAGAAAAATCAATTATTATTTTATCTATTTTTATAAGTTCTTTTGCAATAACACTATCTCCAATTATAATGAAAGCTATTCCTTCATTTTTAAGAACTTTATTCATTTCCATAAAACATTTTTTTAAGTCATCTATCCATTTTATTGAATTCTTTTTAAGACTTGAATACTCTCTGCGTGAACCTATTTCATTATATTGAGCAAAGTGTACATCTATATTTAGCCATCTTTTGCGAAATTTATGATATAAATAATAATCATAAGTATTTGCATAAGGAGGTGAAGTGATTATTAAATCAATACTTTCCGGCTCAATAAAAGATAAATCTCTACTATCTGCATTGTATATTGTTAATTTTGTTGAAGTTGGAACAAGCTTAGAAAAATGAATTATTCTGTTATTATAATCTTTTAACTTGCTTAAAAACAACTTAAAAGTAAAACAATCTGGAATATTTTTATTTATTGCTGCATATCTCGTATCACTCTCTTGATTTGATACTCTTACAATTATTGATGACAGTGATATTTTTAAAAACTCATTAACCGCTGTATCCTTAATTTTCTCGATTTCATTTAAAATAAATGATAATTCTTCTGATACATTTTTTTGGAACCAGTGTTTTATGCCCTCTATTTCTTTTATTTTTATTGTACTCCTATTTCCAAATTCCCAATTAAATGCTACATTACTTATCAAGTTTGAAAATTTATAGATTTCTGTTTGTTGCTCATTTGTTAATGGTGTTGCTTTAACTTTCGATAACAAACATGATAAACCATTAACATCGACACCAATAGCATTTAAGCCTTGTAATCGTGCTTCAACAAGCGTTGTTCCAGAACCACAAAACGGGTCTAAAACTGTTTCACCCGCTTTTGCAAACTCCTTTAATAACCTTTTGGGTAATTGAGGAGGAAATTTTGCAGGATATGGATGCAATGAATGAGTTAAATATGTAGTATCCTCTCCGTTGAAATCAAAATCAATATTTCTTAACATTTTTATACTATTATACTTTTCTAAAAACTACAATAAACGAACAATTTTGATTAGTATAAAAAATAGACGGATAGCCTAATAAAACTAAGCGTCTCTGCCCAGTTTGATCCCAAATAATTAAATCATGAAACATAAAGCCTGTTTCTTCACCAACTTTTGCAAGGTCAGAATGAAAAGGTATGTAAGGAATTTTATTTTTAGTATCACGATAATCCTTTACAACCCATGCTGAATAACCACCGTTTCTTGTAACATCATAATTTGCTTTTAATACAACCTTTATTTCATCTAAAAATTTTTTATAAGGTAAATTGCCAAAATCTTTATCATCATCGCTATATGGTTTTACAGTGCTTTTATTCAATTCTTTAATTACTGATTTTTTGTGAATGGTATTTCTATCCTCTACTGATTTCCTAATAAAATCGGCATAAGGTGGTGATGTAACTGTAACTTGTATTTTATTTGGCCTTATGTATTTTCGTAAATTTCTGCAATCATCATTTACAGCTTTAAAATGAAAACCTTTTAAAAACAATACTTTATTTTCAGCTATCCATGTTTCTGCAATTTTATGAAATCTGGGATTCAACTCTATTCCAATTGCGTGTCTTCTAAGATTTTGAGCTGCAATTATTGTTGTTCCAATTCCTAAAAACGGGTCTAAAACAGCGTCTCCTTCATTTGAATACATCATTATTAATCTTTCAGCAATTTTAACAGGAAAAACCGCACCATGTTCAAGCTGATATTTATTTCTTGGTGAACTTAAATCATTCCATACATTTTTTGACAAAGAAGCCCATTTTTTTGGTTCAAGACCATTAAAACCCATTTTTTTTGTAACTCTTTTTTCCTCAGATTTCGGTAAGTAGTTCACTTTTGGTTCTGATACAAAATATTTAGTTTCTTCAATCATTATTAATCCCCTTTTTTACATTTAGATTAAACCAAAATGCAAAAATAATCTTTTTATTCGTTCATTAAAATTATTATCATTTTAAAATAACATGCCAATGATACCTAACATTTGTGCTCACCTCATATTATGTCGTTTTTTCCGATTTAAACAATTATATCTGGATTTTTTTATAATTTCCATTAAAGAACATCTCTATCCTTATAAAACCTTATCTGCATTTTCAATTCTTTTCTGTCAATGAAATATTTCACATTCTACTATTTCAATATTCCTGAAAAACACAAGCATCACTTTCTTAAAGAT
>CAYNOU010000113.1:0-3858 GCA_964398885.1 uncultured Candidatus Cloacimonadota bacterium
TTTTTGCATCTTTTAGTCTAAAAGAAAACTTTCCATATTTAACTTCACTTTCAAGTTTTACAGGAATTTTAAATTCATCAGCAGTTAGCCAAAGATACATCTCACCAGTTTGCTTAAAAATTGTTTCTCCTTCTATAACTGGATGGACTTTAAAACATTCCTGTTCGCCAAAAATAGTATTAAGCTTCTCTTTTTCTTCAATCATAACTTTAGTTTTGTAATTTCTTCCATCTGCTGTTACATTTACATAAATTGAGTCCCCAACATTGAAATCCTGTAAACGAATATAATAAAAAATTGAAAGTGCATCCTGTGCATTTGGTAATGATTTGAATTCAGTTTTTGTTATTTTTCCTTTACGATGTTTCACATATTGGGTTAAAGTGTCTTCAGGAAAATAATAATGAATCCTAAATTGTTTATAATGTCCTTCAGATAATTTCTTTACATATTTTCTTGAAACTAATTTTTCCATATCCCAGTAAGAGTCAATTTTATCTCTAACTTTGTAGACCATATCAAAGAATTTATTTGTTTTTGTTCTTGATTTAATATGATAACATTTATGTCCTGATATTGTGTCATCCTCTGTAATAGACATTGTAAATGTTCCGCCATTTAGGATGCCGTAATTTACCTGAAAGATAAGTTCTTCTCCAATTTTGAACGGAAGCTGCAAAGTATCAGAATTCAAATTTACACTCATTATAAAGAATAAAGATAAACAAAAGTAAAGAGATAATAACTTTTTCAAAACATACCTCCTGATAGAGTGTTTATTTTGAATACAAGTATAAAAGTGGATCCTTAAATGATTTTTTAAGATAAAAATCATTTTTCAAACCATCCTGTTATATAATCTGTTAATTCAAGATTAGAAGAAATTTTAATCGGTTCTACAGGCATAACTTTTATAAAATACTTTCCATAATCCTTTTTAAATATTCTGCTATCAAGGATTACAACCACACCCTTATCTGTCTTATTACGAATTAATCTTCCAAATCCCTGTTTGAAATGAAGCAATGAAATTGGCAGGATGTAATAGAGGAATGCGTTTTTACCTTCTTTTCTTAACTTATCAGTGTATGCTTCAACTAATGGTTCTGTAGGAACAAGAAAAGGCAGACGATACAGAATCAGTATTTCAAGTGATTTACCGGGCACATCAACACCTTCCCAGAAACTTCTTGTGCCAAGCAAAACGGAGTTTTCATCTTTGCGAAATGCATCTAAAATGCTGGTTCGCATGCCAGTTTTACCCTGTGCGAGTAATGTGGTATTCTGTTCAGAGGTTGAATCAGATAAGGCATTAAATGCAACACCTAAATCTTTATATGATGTAAAAAGCACTAATGTGCCACGATTATGAACTGAAACTATCTCTTCTAATAAGGATATAGCTTGAGATGAAAAGAAGGTATCTTGCGGATTAGGTAGAAAATCAGGAACTAAAACCAGCATCTGCTTATGATAATTGAATGGGGAGGATGCTATGTATTCCATAAGTTTATCTTCTTCAAGTTTATCCAGCCCTGCTAATGTTTTATAAAACTTAAATTCATCTCGTATAGCAATTGTTGCTGAGGTTAAAATTGTCGTTTCTAATTTTGACCATAAAAAATCATATAAATTTTGATTCACTTCAATTGGCGCACATACTATTGAACAATGTGGAAGGCTATTTTCATTAAATTCTTTATCTCTTGTCTCAAGCCAGAAAGCATAATTTTCAAAGTCTGGTGAGAAAGTATGCTGAAATTTTATCTGAAGTTCATCTGTCTGATTTAAAAGTCCTTCTAAATCAGAAATATTCTGGTCATAAAATGGAAATATGTTTGAACTTATATTTAAGAGTTCTTGATAGATTGAATTAGTGAGTTTAAAAATTGTAGAGATATAATAGTTAATCTCTTCTACCAGGTTTTTTGATGAATCAAATATTGAAAGGTCTTTAAAACGCAATTTGCCATAGCTTCCGTTTTCAATAACAATCTGATTTATATTTTTAAAGAACTCTACACTTATTTTTTCAAGATTTTCAATTGGTTCATTAAAATTATCTAATTTATTTTTAAGTAGTTGTTTTTTCTCTTCTGGGATTGTGCTCTTTACAACAGCGATTCTAATGTTATTTGCAATGCCGTATTGAAATTCACCTTTTGTTAATATTTTTTTAGCGATACTAAGTAAATCAAATAGATTTATAGAAAACCCAAAATGGATTGCGGCAGTTTGAGGCAAGTTATGAGCTTCATCAATCACCAGATGTGAGTAATTTCCCAGAACAGAATTTTCGCTTACCGTATCAGATAATAGCAAAGAATGATTAACAACAACAAGATTAGATTTTTCTGCTTGGCGACGAATTTTAATTACAAAGCATTTGTCATAGAAGGGACATTTTCTGCCATAACAATAATTCCCATCAGAAGCGATTTTTTGCCACAGTGAACTCTTTGATGAGTTGAATGAATGATTTTCTTCAATATCACCTGTATTCGTATTTTCTGCCCATATAATCAAGTTGAGGAAAAATTTTACTTCATAAGGCGAGAGGTAACCAGCAGCATCAGATATTATATCATTCCATTTTCTTAAACAAAGGTAGTTATTTCTTCCTTTCAGTAAAGCAGCAGAAAATGTTAGGTTAGTTACATTTTGAATAGCTGGAATATCTTTATAGAAGAGTTGTTCTTGTAGATTTTTCGTATTTGTTGAAATGATAATCCTTTGTTTAGCAAATTTTGAGAAAAATATTGAAGGTATTAGATAAGAGAGCGATTTACCGATGCCTGTTCCAGCTTCAATAAGTAAAGTTTTGCCTTCTTTATAAGCTTCAGTTACCCAGGCAGTCATATCTATTTGACCTTGTCTGTATTCATAATTTTCAAAGTTTTCAGCAATTTGACCACCTTTTTCAAACATCCTTAAGATTTCATTTTCGCTATATTTATTTGAAGCCGTTTCTTCTTTTTTTAGGTTAGATATGAAATTTTTAAGTGGAAAGAAATCCTGGGTGATTTTCTTTTTCTTAGGTTTAAGTGCGGTTTTAGTTAAAAAATTATGTAGAATAGAAAGATATTTATGAAGATGACTTTGTAATAGTGCAAGTTCTGCAATTTCATTAATTTTATATATTGTCCCAATTTCAAAATTATTACAAATAAATTCTGTTAATTTTAAAAAGACTTCACCGGTGGCTTTGGCATCACCTTCTGCCCGATGTGTATCTCTATTTTCTACTTGGAAATGCTCGCATAATTTAGATAAAGAATGAGATTTTAAGTGAGGAGTGAATATTTTTGCAATCTCCAAGGTATCATAGAATTTATTGGTTAATTTTGGGAGAGCTGATTCTTCCAGGGCGGAATTAATAAAGTTTCTATCAAATATCGCATTATGAAAACACAGGATGTCATCACCAACGAATTCAAGAAAATCAGTAAGTACCATTTTTTGCGGAGGGGCATTTAGAAGGTCTTTATCCGATATTTGAGTTAGGGATTTTATAAATCCCGGAAGAGGTTTACCAATATTTATAAAAGATTGAAAGGTTTTTCCAGATTTATTATTTTTAAACTTTACTGCTGCAATTTCAATAATATTGTCACGAATTGAGTCTAATCCGGTTGTTTCTACATCAACTGCAGTAAATGAAAATTTCGGATAAAGTTCTTCTTTTTCAGACATATTTAATAATTTGGCGTGAAAGATTATTTCTATTTTTTTAATATTAACATTTTTGTCAGTTTATTGAATAGTATAATCATCGTCAATTATTGAAATTAAATAACTGAAGTTTCGCAGGAGTGAAAATTACATAAAAAAATCATATTTAACCTTTTATAATATATT
>CAYNOU010000114.1:0-3707 GCA_964398885.1 uncultured Candidatus Cloacimonadota bacterium
GATATGTTTACCTGGATGTTTCACTGGTATATTCTGTGCTGGCTTTTGTCGGATTAGTGGCTCTTGCCAGGTTTCTGGAAAAGGGGATTTAAATGGAATTATTTGGAGTAATAATTACAGGAATTGGAGTAATGTTTTTATTTCTTGGAAATCTTGGCATTCTGAGACTACCTGATGTCTATAATCGGATTCAGGCAGGAACAAAATGTACAACTCTAGGTGCTTTTCTCACTATTATAGGTGTTGGGATAATGCAGCCAGCCTGGCTCTGGAAATGTCTGCTTATTGCATTATTTGTTTTGGTGACAAATCCCATTTCAAGCCATGCAATAGCCAGAGGTTCGCATAAAAGTGGAGTCCCTCTATGTGATAGAAGCGTCGTAGATAAGTCGGAAGAATTTGAAAAATATAAGGAGAGAGAATGATAATTGTGGTTTCTTTGCTGGTAATCTTAATGCTAATTGCCGCAATTGCAGCACTTATTTATAAGGATTTGATTAGTGCAGTGATTGCTGCTTGTATGGTCAGTTTAATAGCAGCAGTACTATTCTATTTTCTTCAAGCTCCGGATGTCGCCATGGCAGAGGCATCTATTGGTGCCGCATTAGTCACTGCTATATTTATTATAGCAATAAGACGAACAAAAAGGTATGAAGAATGAGAAGAGTTATCAGTGTTATCTTATTAATTATTATTTGTTGGGGAATTATTTTAGCCTTACATAAAATCCCTTTTGGAATACCAAAAACAAAAGTTGGCGAATATTATCTAAATAGAGGAAGGCAAGAAACAGGATCTGCAAATATTGTTACATCAGTAGTTCTCAATTATCGTGGTTTTGATACTCTGGGGGAAGTAACAGTACTTTTTATAGCAGCAATTGGATTGGGTGCTGTTTTGGCGACTCTTAATAAAAAAGGAAAAAGAAAAATCGAGCCCTCAAGTTTAATATTGAACACGGGTTGTCGTTTTTTATTTCCCCTGATACTTCTTTTTGGAGCATACATTTTTATTCACGGACATCTTACACCTGGCGGAGGTTTTCAAGGAGGTGCAATTATTGCCTCAGCTTATGTTCTCATTTATTTAGGATGTCGGGGAAGAAGAATTAGTGAGATCGGCAGTAAAACTACTGAATCCTTAGGAGGATTGGTTTTTATCGTTCTAGGATTAGTTGGTTTAGCCGTTGGGGGGCATTATTTTCTATCTAATTTCTTACCAAAAGGGCAACTAAATACTTTATTCAGTGCTGGAATAATACCAATAATTTATATCGCAATTGGATTTAAAGTCGGTTCAGAATTAGCTGGAGTTATTGATAACTTAATGGAGAAAAGTTAATGGATTTTCTATCTAATAATATTTATTATATTGGTGCATTTGGGCTGATATTTATTGGACTTTTTATTATACTGGTAAAACATAACCTGATCAAAGTAATAATTGGTATCAGTGTTCTTGAGACGGGCGTCAATCTATTTCTTATTGCTGTGGGTTACATAAGTAAAGGCACAGCTCCAATATTTTCTAAACCTGGAATCAATGCCAATCAAATGGTTGATCCAGTTCCACAGGCATTGGTTCTAACAGCTATTGTAATCGGAGTGGCGGTTTTAGCTATGGCTCTCTCTTTGGCAATAAGATTATATAAACATTATGCGACACTTGATCTTCGTAAGATAAAGGAGCAAAGATGGTAAACCCCATTAGATATAATAATATATTAAATTTAAACAAAAATAATCTAAAGTCTTATTTAATAATAAAAAACAGGATATCAGAAAATGGGTGAATTAGGTTTATTATCTAACGGGGTAAATCCTGTTCTTCTAATTCTTGTTCCTTTAGGTCTTGCCTTTTTGGTACCCTTAATAGGATTTATTTCAAAAAAGATTATAAAATATATTCCAGTTATTGCCTTTCTCTTCAATCTGACTGTCGCATTAACACTCATACCAAATGTGTTAAAGCAACCCATTGTAGTGAAGATTGGAGGTTTTGCTCCACCTTTTTGCATTAATTTAGTTGCTGGACCTATAGGTATTCTATTTTCTACTCTTATAGCACTTGCAGGACTTTTGGTTTCCATCTACGCTTTGTCTTACATTAAAGAAGGACCGACAGAAAAATACCACATGCTTTATCTTCTACTTCTTACCGGAGCCACAGGTGTTGTTCTTACCGGAGATATATTCAATCTTTTTGTCTTTTTTGAAATTCTCTGTATTTCCTCCTATGCCCTTGTGGCTTATCTGGGAAACAAGGCAGGAATTGAATCTTCAATAAAATATCTAATTCAAGGATCGGTCGGTTCAAGTCTTTTTTTATTAGGTATCGGCTTACTTTATGGTCAATTTGGCACTCTTAATATGGCAGACATTGCTAATCAAATTCAATCAGCGAGTTCTCCCTCTATATTTGTTCCAATGGTTCTTATGATAACAGGTTTAGGAGTTGAAGCAGCTATATTTCCACTTAATGCCTGGCTGCCTGATGCACATTCTTCCGCACCATCGTCAATCAGTGCAATTCTTTCTGGAATTGCTATTGAAGTGGGACTTTATGCTGTAGTTCGTGTTCTGTTTACAATATTTGATGCTTCAAACTTCTTAATGTTCTTTGTCTTTCTGGGAGTATTAACTCTCTTAATAGGTGAAATGTCTGCATTCAGTCAGAAAAATATAAAAAGAATGTTGGCTTACTCTAGTATTGGTCAAATAGGCTTAATTGTTTTTGCAGTCTCACTTAATACGCAATATGGAGTAAGTGCTGGACTTTTTCAAATGATAAGTCATACTCTCGGGAAAGGATTATTGTTTTTAGCAGCTGGTTATATGATTTATAGAACGGCATCTATGGATATTTCTTCTTTTGAAGGTATAGGTAAAAAAATGCCTTATACATCATTGGCTTTTACAATCGGTACATTTTCACTTATAGGTTTACCACCATTTATTGGATTCCCAAGTAAATTTATGATTATAAAAGCGGCTCTTGCCAAAGAAGGGATACTATTTACTGTTCTTATCGGACTTGTTCTTTTGGGAACTGTCATTGAAGGTGCTTATTTTTTCCGAGTTGTGCAGGTGATTTATTTTAAGAAAGGAAATAGAAATCCGGGAAGGAAAGAAGCTCCTATTACTGGATTAATTCCAATGTTTATATTTGTAATATTAATTCTTTTGATAGGAGTTTATCCTAATCTTATCACCAAGATTTTGAATTCAGCGGCTTCAGAGCTTCTTAATAAAATAGACTACATAAGGAGTGTTTTAGGATGAGTCCCGCCCTTCCTGATATTTGGTATTATGTATATTTGCTAATTAGCAAGAAAACAAAATGGATTTATATTAGATGCACGAATAATCTGAAGAAAAGACTGCTAGAGCACAGTCAGGGAAGGGTCTCTTCGACTAAAAAAATGTTACCAGTAGAATTAATATATTTTGAAGCTTATAGGTCTAAAGGTCTCGCATTTGGAAGGGGAAAAAACTTGAAGAAATATGGAAGTGGTTTAGCAAAATTAAAGTCAAGAATTGGAATAGGAAGGGCGGGATGAGTTTAGAACTTTTACTGATAGTTGCTTTTGGTGGTGCATTTCTCACTTATTTTTTAGGCAAGATCTTATCTAAACTCCGAGAGGGTTTTGCAGTACTTGTTTCACTTGCCTTGGTAGTAATGATTGCCTGTTTATATAGCAAAACCAT
>CAYNOU010000115.1:0-3706 GCA_964398885.1 uncultured Candidatus Cloacimonadota bacterium
AATGAAGTTATTGATTTCATCAAAAATAATAATATTGATTTCATATCTTTTTATATTACTGATATTGAAGGCAGACTAAGAAATGTAACCATTCCGGGCAATAATTTTTCAGCTAATACAATGAAATATGGAATAGGTTTTGATGCGTCAAATTTTGGATATGCAAAAGTTGAACAATCAGATATGATATTCAAACCAGACCTTAATTTTGCATTTGAAGATCCTGTTAAAGAGGACTCAAATATTCTTTACTTTTTTTGTAATATTTATGATGCAAAAACCGGTAAAAGTTTTGAACAGGATTTACGACATATTGTAAGGAAAGCTTTCAATATATTAAAGAATGATGGAATTGCTGATGAAATGAAAGTTCTTATGGAAATGGAATTCAATGTACTTGATGACCTATACAGCACATTGAATAATAGAGAAGTATCTTATCGTTTGGAAAGCAGTGAAATGGCAAGCCCACCTCAAGGAGAAGAATTCTATAGATTAGCAAAAAATCGTGGATATTTCCGCTCAGAACCAAATGACCATATATTTGAAATAAGAAACGAAATTGTTAATACTTTGCAAAAAATAGGATTAAATGTAAAATATCATCATCATGAAGTTGGTTGTTCGCAAGGCGAGATTGAATTTAAATTTATGCCTATACAATTAGCTACTGATGCAAATGTCTTGATAAAAAATATCTGTCATAGAATCGCAAAAAAGCATAATAAAGTAATTACATTCTTGCCAAAAATTATGCCAGGCGAAGCTGGTAACGGTATGCATATACATATGTTCTTATTAAAAAATGGAAAAAACATTTTCAATGATGAAAATGGTTTATACGAATTAAGCCAAACCGCACTTTATTTCATTGGGGGAATTTTACAACATATTTCATCTTTGTCTGCTTTTACCAATCCAACAACAAACTCATACAGAAGATTAATTGCTGGTCTGGAAGCACCATCCAAAGCTGTATTTGCAGAAGGTAATCGCTCAGCTGCTATCCGTATTCCTACTTATGTGAATAATCCAGAAGAAAGACGATTTGAATACAGACCTACAGATGCAACCTGTAATCCGTATCTTGCATTTTCAGCTATTATAATGGCTGGTATAGATGGTGTAATAAATAAAATAGATCCCGTAAAAGAAGGTTTCGGTCCGCTTGAGACAAATCTATACAATCTTTCAAAAGAGCAATTGAATAAAATCCCCTCATTCCCAGAATCACTTGAAATAGCAATAAAAAATCTTGAGCTTGATAATAATTACCTTACTTATGGAAGTGTATTTACAGATTTATTACTTCAGAAATGGATTGAATCAAGAAGGAAGGATATTAATGATATGAGAAAAGTGCCGCATCCATGGGAAATTGCAAGATATTATGATCTGTAAAAAAGTGTTACAATGTAGGGTTGGAAAATGTTCAACACGATATCCTGACATAATTTAATTAATAATTATTCAATGTATTTAACCCCTATAAAATATTGATGGAAGGTTTATGTATGAAAAAAAATCTGATGAAAATAATCGGAATTTGCTTCATTTTAGTGCTTTTTATTACACAATTTTTTTTAGAAACAAAATATTTAATGGCACAATCTGAACCTAAAGGAGCGTCAATGGAAAATGAAGATAATAATATATCGATAAATTATACTATACTTGGAAAATATATTCATAAATATTTAGGGATAGAATTGAATAATCTAGTTTGGAAATATCTGGATAAAGATAATAGAACTGAACAGGAAAACAACAAGATGATAAATGCAGCACACGCATCACTTTATCATTGGAGCGAGGTAGGAAAACCAGAAAATTTCGCAAGAGGTGAATGGCTCGTTTCCCATGTTTATTCTGTTTTAAATAGACCAGAACCAGCATTATATCACGCAAAAAACTGTATGAATATCACTAAAGAAAGCGATCTTGTAGATTTTGACTTAGCCTATGCTTATGAAGCAATGGCAAGAGCTTATGCTGCTAATGAAAACAAAAAAGAATACGACAAGTATATTAAATTTGCAGAAGAAGCTGGCAATAAGATTAAGGAAGTTGAAGATAGAAAAATATTCTTCTCTGATTTCCAAGCTCAGCCATGGTATGGAATGAAATAATAATTTTTACTTTTTATTATGAAAAAGTTTCGTGATTTTACATTTTTCATATGAAAATCGCTTTCACCACAAAGGCACAAAGGCACAAAGAAAAATATAATAATATAATAAAATTCATAACCTCAATGCCATTTTCATACTCCTTTGTGTCCCGACTTTTTTCGTGGCATGAATGTTTCATCTTATTATTTTTTGTCTTTTTTTTCAATATTACAATTTATGCACAAAAAGAAATATATAATCTTCAGGAATTAATAGAAAATACTCCTTCTGATACTACACTTTTTCTAAAAAATAGAATTTACAAAACTGAACCTAAAGAAATAATTGAAGATATTTGCGGAAATTGTATCAATCCATTAACAATTGTTCAAGCAACTGTCGGTTTCTATATAAAAGATAAATCCATTACAATTTTTGGTGAAAATCCTGATAGTACTATCTTAATCACAAATGCTGGATATGGAATTCTTTTCGAAAATAGCTATGGTTCTTCAATAAATAATCTAACAGTTACAGGTGGTATCCGTGATACAGATGGAAATGCTACGGATGCTGGAATAGTTGTAAAAAATAGTCGGATTATAATTGAAAATGTTCATATTGTTAACAACATTCATCGGATTGACACAGTTGTTGTAGGCATTGGTGGAGTATTTGGTAGAGAAGGTGGAGAATTATTTATCATCAATAATATAATAAGAAATAATGGTTGGGACGGAGTTGCACTTTATAGAGGAGCAACTGCTGTTATTGCTGATAATATTATTGAAACAGGTAGAGGTGCTGGAATAGGAATAACCTGGGATGCAAGTGCAATAGTTTATAGAAACAGAATATCAGGATATTGGAAAGGAATCGGAACATTTGGAGAATCACGAGCAGTTGTCAGAAACAATGCTGTAAACGACAATCTTGGCTGGGGTATCATTGCAACTGGTAAAGCATATATGGAAGTGCTCAATAATGTCATTTATCATAATGGCAACTGCGGATTTGCAGTTTGGGAAGAAACAGCAAGTGGGATTCTTAAAAATAATATCATTGTTAAAAATGGCTGGAAAGAGCAGTGGGTCTGCCCTTGTGTCGGAGTTTGGATGAATACATCCTTTGAGCCTGAGGCTCATCAGCCTTTGGCTGAGGACAACTTTCCAATATTATATAATAATGTCTGGGAAAATTCTGCTGGCAATTATCAAGAAATTGATGACCAGACTGATAAAAACGGGAATATTTCTCAAGACCCTTTGTTTATAGATGATAATTTATTTATATTAAACCAGGACTCTCCGTGTATAAATTCTGGTGACCCAATTATAATTGATACAAATGGAACAAGGTCTGATATGGGAATCTACGGTGGTCCTCTTGGTAATTGGAAATAAGACAACCTTGCGGATGGTCCGATTTATCGGAACTCCGCAATGGTTCCCAATCATCTTCGAGTCGTAAGGAATGAAATGACAACGACTAGAAGAAGTGGGTTTCAAATAGACCTCTTGGTTTCGAGTCGTCGTCGCTCCGCTTCTTACGACTCGAAGAAGTAAGGAGCTATTATGCACGAATGGGCATTAGCA
>CAYNOU010000116.1:0-3645 GCA_964398885.1 uncultured Candidatus Cloacimonadota bacterium
GTTTCTGGGAAGGAATAAGTTCTATTCTGGATATATTACTGCCTCCATCAACACCAAAATCAGTATGACATCGTTTTGAATTATTTCTTACGACACCGATTGGATATATCTCAACCTGTTTTATATCGCCATACATACATTTTATGCATATAACATTGTCATCTATCTGGTATGCCTTATCTTTATCAACTAATTTCCCACATTTACTACATTTCAATTTATTTCTATTCATAACTTATTGCTCCAAAATATAAGAAAATTATTTGTTTATCGGTTCGCGAGATGAAAAGTCAGAATGTTTAGAGCGAAGATTATAATGAGCAAAGTCTTATAGCCGCTGTTAGATAAAGTAGTAATATTTATTTTTTCATATGTAAATACCTTTTTTGCCACGAACCACACGAACTAATCGGTCTCGGCCAGTCTTGGCTCCCGATAAATCGGGAGACAGGCGCCCAGACGGACACGAACAATATTTTGTTCATAAAATTAAATCCGTTTAAAATTATTAGTAATTTTCATCATCCTTTCAGGCTCGGCGCCCAGACGGGTGCGTCCCGATTTGTTTTCGGGACATGTAGGTTTCATTTTATTGATTAAAATATTCTCTTTGTAGAATTGCTTGGGAAATTTTACTGCTGGGGCTATCACCTCTGGCAACATTTACAGATACCTTACCTTCAAGTGCTTGCCAAATCTCTGTTACATCGTTATGCGTAAATCCCGGACAAAGTAAGACTGCATCTATTTTCGCTTTCTTATACATACTTTTACAAACTTTTATTGCTTCATCCTGAGTTCTTACAACAACAGTGAAAAGTCTATATTTCCCTGTATCAATTAGACTATGATGTTTTTTAAAATCTGCATCAGGAGCATGTGCTAGAAATAATGCCTTAAAAGCCATTTTATTATCCTCCTTGATTTTTGTTTTTTCATAACAATCATTTCTTTGTAATTAGACTTTTAAATTAATGAAAATTACACTATTTTGTGTAAAGTTCCGAGCGTATCTGAAGTTTGCCCAAGGCAATTTGAGTGAGGACTAAAAGTCTGAACCAGATACCCGATTGTTAGGCGAAGTAAAGCTCTCTTCCTAACTACTCAATTTTATCTTTAATATTGTAAAGTTTTTTAATATTATTTTTCGTATGAATATAGCTATTCACACCTAATAATACTACTAATAATGATATTAAAAGTAAAATACCCCCTAATATAAGAATAAAAAATTCTGATTCAAATATCTTTATTAACCCGATACCTGAAGCCATTAGCATTATTGCGGTACGGAAATACGCTAGAATTGTTCTTTGATTTGCAAGTTTTGTTCTATCTATTGCAAGATAATCTCTTAAAATTATTTCTGATTTATTTTTATTTTTCATTAAATCACCTCTTGTTTAACAAGTAATTAAGATATTATTTGAGCTTTATTTTACCTAAGGTCTTATCCCCGAACCCATTTTGTATATCGGTTTGGCATATGAAACGTTGCGCAATTTAGAGCACATCCGTATCAAAATGTTATATTGTTGATCAAAAAATATCTAACCCAAAAATTGTACTTGCCGCGCAATGTTTTATATGCCGTGTTATAGGGCATTAGTTAACCCTTTGTTTTCAATATCTCGCCAAAATAAATATCTGATGTCTTTATTTGATATAATATTACTTCTTTTCGATTCAATTCAGAAGGTTTCCTTAAATAACCACAAATCAATCCTTCACCATATATCTTTCTGATTAATATAAATAAACCAGCCATTGAATAAATAGCATTATTTAAATTAGCATACTCCATTATACTTTTAGTATCGTGTTTTATTTTGTTATAAGCAGTCCACCATCTGGGAATATGATTTGGATTAAGTTTTTCTTTTTTATTCCATGATTTCAAAGATTCAAAAGGTTCAATTTTCCTATTATTTTCAAGATAAGTTTCTAACAATGGCGATCTTAATTCTTCTTTTGATAAATCTAAAAAGTTTTCAAGAGAAAGAAAATTATAAATATCTAATTGCAATCTTGGGTCAATGAAAAAAAAATTTACAATATACCTTTCTTGCTATTATTTCAAAAAGATTTGAAGCTTCACGAATAATCGTGGCAAATCGTACAGAACAAGTTTCTGCATTTTTCCAAACTGGCAAAACATATTGAAAAGATTCCACAAGTAATTTCTCAATTGCAAAATATTGATTTGCTATTGATACAGAATCTGGATTAACAATTTTATTATAACAGAATTGAATATATTTTCGATCATTGCTTTTTACAAAAAAAATTTCATTATCCTTATAACCAGGGTTTCTATCAGGAAATGGGTAATGGTTTAATTTATTCATAATTGTAAATTTCTCGAAACTAATGCCCTATAACGTTTCCAGCACAAAAGAAGTTTTTGCGAAGCAATAATTTGGGTGAGCCCGTAGGGCGAACCTTTTATGCTGTGTTATCTGCCGTATGACGCAGGCGTGAATCAGCTCCTTCATAACCACTTTTTCCTCTTGAAATACGCTAACATTGAAATACCGATAGAAACCATTACAATCAAAACTGCAAAATAACCCCAACGCCAGCCAAGCTCCGGCATATTTTGGAAATTCATCCCATAGATTCCTGCTATGAAAGTCAGTGGTATGAATATAGTGGCTATGATGGTCAGCACCTTCATAACTTCGTTCATCCTGTTGCTCACACTGGAAAGGTAAATATCCAGCATTCCTGATAACATGTCACGGGACGTCTCAATGGCGTCCATCACCTGGATTGTATGGTCGTAAACATCCCTGAAGTATATTTGTGTGGACTCTTGAACAAGTTTTGATTCCCCCCTCTCCAGACCGCCAATGACTTCCCTTAAGGGCCACACCGACTTGCGCAGGAATATCATGTCTTTTTTCAGGTTGTGAATTGCCTGCAACGTTTCTGGCGTTGGGTTTGTCACCAGCTCCTCCTCCATGCCCTCTAACTTCTCACCAACCTTTTCCAAGATCACAAAATAATTGTCAATGACACCATCCATTAACGCGTAGGCAAGGTAGTCCGCCCCCATTTTCCTTATGCGGCCTTTGCTACCCCTTATCCTTTCGCGAATGGGGTTAAATACATCCCCTTCCCTCTCCTGGAAGGAAATCACAAAATTTTGACTGATTAGTAAACTTACCTGCTCTGTCTTAATCTCATCCTCTTTTTCGTCGTAATAAATCATTTTCAAAACCACAAAGATGTAATTCCCAAAATCCTCCATTTTCGGGCGTTGGCCTGTATTAACAATGTCTTCCAGAACAAGGGGATGCACCCCAAAATGCTTTCCTATTGCTTCTATAATATCGACCTGTTGTATCCCATCTATGTTTATCCAGGTCACGGTGGGCTTGTCCTTAAAAGGAAGGCATTCCTCAACCTTTTTTACTTTCCTCTCTTCAAAGTGCTTTTCGTCATAATCAATAATTGTAATCTTCACTTTCTCATCCTTTCCCTCGCCCACATGGACAAGAGTCCCAGGGGGAAGTCCAGCCTTTTTTGATATTTTTTTAATGAATCGTGGCATATCTAATCTCCTTTCACGTCGAGTAATATGGCAGATAACGTTCTGAGCGTATCTGAAGTCCAGCCGTTAGGCTGGGTTTGGGCAGAGCG
>CAYNOU010000117.1:0-3458 GCA_964398885.1 uncultured Candidatus Cloacimonadota bacterium
TAAAGCTATATTAGATGTATCAGACATTGCAACAGGAATCTATTTCTATCAACTCAAGACAGAGAACTACAATAAAATCAAAAAAATGGTTGTGATTAGATAGCCACAAAGGCACTAAGACACAAAGAATATAAAAAAATTAAGATTTGTGACTTTGCCTGTCCTATTAAATGCATAGCTATTTAATCGGGATGTGTGGTGATTAAATTGAACTAAAAAACGAAAAAAATTTGACAATTTATATAGATATTTTCTAAATGGAAATTAAATAAAAAACAAAGAGAAAAGACTATGAAGAATTCAAAACAATTATATGTAATTTTTATTATTCTGCGTTTAAGCAGTTTTGTGATAACCAATATATCTTTTGCCCAAACCCATATCCCTTACGGAGATGTAAGCGGCACATGGACAATTGATGGTAGCCCGTACATAATTGATGGGCACATAAATGTTCCTGTAGATAGTGCTTTAGTAATTGAACCGGGTGTAAATGTTATTTTTTCTGATCAGTATTATTTTCGAATATATGGAAAGCTATTGTCTGAGGGAATATTAAATGATACTATAAATTTTACAGTTCAAGATACAATAAATGATTATGCTGGATTATATTTTTATGACACAGACATTTCGATACAGGATAGCTCAAAAGTTGAATATTGTAAATTCAATCCTGGTGTTGTTAGTTTCTTTAACTCTTCAAATATTATTTTCACAAATAGTGTTGTAACTAATGGTGCTGGTGTTTTTTGCTCAGAGGCAAGCCCAACACTTATTGATGTTACCATTAGCAACAACACCACAGACTATTACGGCGGAGGTATATCTTGCACTGACGGCTCTAACCCGAGTTTGGTTAATGTTACTATTATTGGAAACAATTCTGGAGGAATTTGGTGCAATGACAATTCTAATCCAACTTTAGAAAATGTCACTATTACAGATAATATAGGTGGTGGAATTGTTTGTACTAATTCTTCCAGCCCAATTCTAAATAATGTTACTATCAACGAAAATGAAGGAGGAGGGATTGCTTGTTCTAATAATTCCAATCCAATTCTTGATAGTGTTATTATTAGTAATAATACTGTTTGGGGAGGACTTTTTTGTATTAATTCCAGTCCGATACTTACAGATGTGATTATTAGTGGAAATAGTGGTTATGAAGGTGGAGGGATTTATTTTGAAGGAACAGGAAACCTTCTACTCCAGGATATTATTATAACCGGAAACAGTGCTTTGGGCATGGGAGGAGGAGTGGCAGTAATAGGATATGGAGAAGAAGTAGTAGAGATTGTTATAGTCAATGGGGTTGTCGCTGATAATTATGCTGATGATGCTGGAGGTATTTTCTGCCATGTTGGTGTAAGTTTAAGTTTGACAAATGTAACTGTTAGTGAAAATAGCGTTGATGATGGAGGAATTGTTGGTGGAATAGGTTGTGAATTTGATTGTATCCTGAACATAACAAATAGTATTGTGTGGAATAATAGTCCTATGGATATATATTTATATGGATATGGGTGTGAATCATACATAACTTATTCTGATATAGGAGGAGAAGGATGGCAAGGAATTGGCAATATAAACACAGATCCATTATTTGCAGACCCGGAAAATGGAGATTTTCATTTAACCTGGGCAAACTTTCCAATACAAGATTCTACGATGTCGCCCTGTATTGATGCAGGTGACCCAAATTCACCCCTTGACCCGGATAGCACAAGAGCAGATATGGGAGCGTATTACTTTGACCAGGCACAAAATAGTGTTAGCAATATAACTATTCCAAAATCAGAATTTATGCTTTATCAGAACTATCCAAACCCGTTTATCACTGTAACTAATATTAGTTACAATTTACCTATTAATATCAAAAATCCAACTATTGAAATCTTTAATATCAAAGGAGAAATTATAAAGAAATTAAAAATTCAAAATTTAAAATTTAAAATTAATGAAGTTGTCTGGGATGGAAAAGATAAACATCAAAATCAGGTTTCATCAGGTATTTATCTATACAGGATAAAGACCGATGATTTTGTATCAAAAACGAAGAAAATGCTTTTATTAAGATAACCACAAAGGTTCATCCTTCGCAGTAGCAGTCCTACTGCTACGGAGAATGGACACTAAGACACGAAGAATATAAAATAAGTCAAGAATTTTGTGACTTTGTGTCTTGGTGGTTAAATTAAACTAAAACATGGAGGAAAAGATGAAAAGATTCTTAATAACAATCGTAGTGCTTTTTTGCACAAGCACATTGGTATTTGCTAATTATAACGGTTCAGTAAATATTAATCAATCAGAATTGATATTTTCTCAGAAGGATGAATATGATTTTATTACTTTTGAGAAAAATTATTTCACAGAAGAAGTAGGTGCTCCCCAATTACCTGTTAAAATCTTAGAATATGTTATACCTATTGATATGAATGTGAAGGATATTATTATCAACAGCAGTGAACAAATACAAATAGATGGATCTTTCCTTATTCATCCTGCTCAACCACCTCATCTAACAGATGGTAGCGAGCCACCACCTTTTGTTGAACCAAATAGTGATATTTATGATTCAAGTAATCCTTACCCGGACAAATTGGTAGAATTGATTGCTGATGGATTTACAATGGGTTATCATATTGTTACACTTCGTTTTTATCCTGTTGAATATATCCCAACAGAGCAAAAAATAAACCTCTATACTAATATTGAATTTACAATTGAATATGAGACCAACCCAGAACCAATTCAATTACCACTAAGACAAAGCATAAGAAGACAAAAGTTAGTAGAAAATTATATCAAAAGTTCAGTAGAAAATCCAGCTGATTTTGAAATTGTTACAGGTGGAGCCCAAGAGATAATTCCCTATCAAACAGAGATGGAAGAATTGGATTTACGATTAATGCCCTCTTTAGAAGGAGATGCACCAGAATACATTATCATAACCAATGATGAATTAAAACCTATTTTTGATGAACTGGCAGATTGGAAAACAAAAAAAGGTATTCCAACCTTGATTGTAACTACACAGCAGATAGAAGGTAATTATCCAGGTTGTGACTTAGCAGAAAAAATACGAAATTACCTGAAAGATGCACATTATTATTGGGGTGCTGATTTATATATTCTTTTAGGAGGAGATACAGATATTGTGCCAGCAAGGTTAGGTTTAGATTCAGGAACAAAACCAACGGATCTGTATTACTCCGATGTTTGGAATGGCGATCCAGTTTATAATTGGAATGCAAATGGTAATAATATTTTTGGGGAGCTAGGTTTACCACCATCTGGTGATGATATTGATTATGGTTTTGATCTAATTGTGGGAAGAGCCTCTGTTGAAGATACTACTGAAGCACAGACCTTTGTAAATAAAGTCATCTCTTACGAAAAATTGGATAATCCAGCTTTTGATTTATCTTATGTTAATAATTTTCTGTTAATGA
>CAYNOU010000118.1:0-3428 GCA_964398885.1 uncultured Candidatus Cloacimonadota bacterium
TTCTTAAAAATATATAATCAGGTTTCTGTAATTGATTCAAGCACATTTGACTTATACTCTGAAAATCCTCATAATTTAAGGAGTCAGGTAAGAGAATGGGTAAAGAAAGGGCATCTTATACCATTAAAAAGGGGTATATATATTTTCAATAAGAATTATAGAAAAATGAACCCCCCTTATTTGTTCATTACAAATTTTTTGATTACTCCTTCTTACTTAAGCCTGGAGTTTGCATTTGGCTTTTATGATTTGATTCCAGAAAAGGTTACAGTATATACTTCTATTTACTACAAAGAAAACAGCCATAATAAAGAATTCCTTGGGCTTATTTGAATATCATTCAATAAAAAACAATTTATTTTTTGGATTTATGAAAGAGATGGATAAGGAGCAAGAATTTTTTATTGCTCTACCTGAAAAAGCAATATTAGATTATTTTTATTTAAATTATCCATATACAGGACATTTTTCTGAATTTGATTTTTTAAGGCTGCAAAATTTGGAAATCATAGATAAGAAAAGATTGAAAGTTTTTAGCCAAAAATATAATAAGAGAGTTAAGAAAATTGCGACAATGTTAATTGAATACATAGACCAATGTTTAGATAAATATAAGACTTTATAATGAAGGATTACATTAGAGAAATTATAGATAAAAATTTGTCACAAAATGATAATGAAAACAGATTACGAGAATATATTCAGAAATACATATTATTTGTTATCTACAGGAAGAAAATCTATCAAAATGTAATTTTTACAGGGGGAACTGCCTTACGATTTCTTTATAAACTTAGAAGATATTCAGAGAATTTAGATTTTAGTATATCAGAGAAATCAAGAAATTATGACTTTTTGAATATACTGAAAGTAATCAAAAAGGAACTCGTTCTTTCCGGATACAAGGTAGATATAAAATATAGCATAGATAAAACAGTTCATAGTGCGTTTTTTAGATTCCCAGATTTACCCTGTTAAATCCCTGCGGGATCCCGATATATCGGGATATTTAACTGGGTTTACTATATGAGTATGGTTTGAGCCCACATAAAAATGCGAAGATTTCTATTAAACTTGAAATTGATACAAACCCACCTTCAGGAAGTAAACAAGAACTTTCACTTTATAATTCTACTTTCTTATTTTATATTTTGCATTATGATTTACCATCTCTATTTTCAGGAAAACTTCATGCATTGTTATGTAGAGAATATACAAAAGGCAGAGATTGGTACGATTTATTATGGTATCTCTCAAATTTTAGAGATTTAAAACCGAATCTTATAATGCTAAAAAGAGCTATTAAACAAACTTGTAAAAGGAGAATTGAAATTGAGAAAGGAAATTGGAAACAAATATTGAAACAAGAGATAGATGAGTTGGATATAGAAAAGGTTAAGAAAGATGTTAAACCTTTTTTAGAAAATCATAATGAAATTGAATTTCTGAATAAAGAAAGTATATATCAAATTTTGGAAAAAGATTAAAGTGCTTGAAAGATTAAAGACCAAAGATTAAAGGTAAAAGATTAAAGGTAAAAGATTAAGAATCAAAGATTCAAGTCAAAAAAAGAGAGGAGAAATAATATGGCTATAAGAACACCAAACATTAACAATGTAACTTTAGCCGGGAACATTGTAAGAGACCCAGAAATCCGACATATTGGCGACAAGAAGACCGCTGTAACAACAATCACAGTTGCCAATAACCGTAATTTTCAAGATAAAGATGGGAAATGGCAAAAAGAGACTACTTTTGTAGATGCTGAAGTATGGGGTTCACAAGCTGAAAAACTCGGTGAATATGGCAAAAAAGGAACACCAGTTATTATAGAAGGAAATCTAAAACTTAATAAGTGGGAAGATAAAGAAGGGAAATCTCATTCCAAATTGCTGGTGCATGCGGAAAAGGTTCATATTCTAAATTATTTGGAGAAATGATAAAGTAACAAAATAATAAAGTAAAAAAAGCAAAAAGCAAAAATCAAAAAGGAAAAATCAGAAATTAGAAATAAAATAAACCAAATTATTGAAAATCTAGGTAGAGAATAAAAAATTTTACATGAAACGCATTGTGCATAAGTCCCATAGTTTTAAAGAAGCTGAAAAGTGGGATATCCAGCAACAGATAAACATGACACCACAGCAAAGATTAGAAGCTGCAAAAGAATTAAGAAAAAGGGTGTACGGAACAAATTTGCTGGATGTTCGAGAATATCATGAAAGAAATAAGAAAAAATAATTATTCCCCCGATGTCCTTGAACTGATGGCATTGTTATACAAAAATAAGGTAGAATACTTAATTGTTGGTGGTCAGGCTGTGATTTATTATGGACATGTTAGACTTACAGGTGATATTGATTTTCTATACAATCAGACTGAGAAAAATGTTGATAAACTCTACATTACGTTCCTTGAATTCTGGAATAATGATATACCTGGACTTCACGATAAAAATGAGTTGATGGAAAAGAATGTTATCTTTCAATTTGGTGTGGTTCCAAATCGTATAGATCTGATTAGCAAAATAGAAGCAGTGAATTTTAAAGAAGCATGGCAAAAACGAGAAATCGTTAAAATTAATACTGGAAACGAAATACTAGAAGTGTATTTTATTGATGCTGGAAATTTGATAAAAAATAAAGAAACGCTCAAGAGAGAAAAAGATCTTGATGACTTAAAATATTTAAAGCAGATTAAATTGAAATAATATAATGGGAAAAAAGAGATCTGCAAAATATGATAAAATATAAATTAGGATTAGCCCCACAATTTATTGTGGGGTAAAGAAATAAAAGAATATTTTAACTGTTTCAACAGTTTACCCGCTTGCAGAAAGAGTTTATGAGAAACCGATGAATCGGTTAAGTATTTCTTTTTTTAGGTTCCCCCTGATAAATCAGGGGGCTAATCCTAAAAATGTCTATTTTGTAGAACCCATTTAAAGCAAAAAAGGAAGGAGAAACAAAATGGCTATAAGAACACCAAACATTAACAATGTAACTTTAGCCGGGAACATTGTAAGAGACCCAGAAATACGAGAAGTTGGTGAGAAAAAGACGAAAGTTACTACAATTACAGTAGTAAATAACCGTCCGTATCAAGATAAAGATGGGAAATGGCAGCAAGAGACAAACTTTGTGGATGTAGAAGTATGGGGCTCACAAGCAGAAAAACTCGGTGAATACGGCAAAAAAGGCACACCAGTTATTATAGAAGGAAATCTAAAACTTAATAAGTGGGATGATAAAGAAGGAAAATCTTATTCTAAATTGTTGATAAGAGCGAATAGAGTTCATATTCTGGCCATGCCATAAGCATCATACCAAAGTTCATCCGCAAGATCCGACATAGTCGGAGTGAGTGAGATGTAGCATAGGCGTCCACGCCTGTGAAGTTGAGATGTAGTATATCCTTCAGCTGACGGA
>CAYNOU010000119.1:0-3192 GCA_964398885.1 uncultured Candidatus Cloacimonadota bacterium
GGCCAGGTATCCCAGGGATAGTTTACAACTTCAGCTCCACTATGAAAATTTGCAGAATGAACAAAAGAGTGAGAATCTGCTAAATCCATCATTATAATTGTTTCTGGTGCCCAGGGATGTCCATCGGGGTGTGGTCCATCTTCAGGGTCAGGGAAATTTCGGTTTGCGTCAACTCCGTTAGCAAGACATCTTTGAGCACCACTTACAGTGTTATTTCCTCCATGATAAGTCCCATCAGGATTTGCTAAAGGATTTATCCAGATTTCTATATTATTTACAAGATTTGTAACTTCTGGGTCCGTGCCGTAATTCGACAGGAGATAATCAATTAATCTTAGCATCATAATATAAGTAACAAGCTCGTCCCCGTGCATTTGTGCAGTATACATAAATTCAGGTTCATCCTCTTCCACATCTACATTATCAGAAATTTTAGCAAAAAGGATTTCCCTCCCTTGCTGTGAATAGCCAACAGTATCTATCCTACAAATATCAGGATGATCCTCTCCAAATAGATACATCATATCTATATAAACATCATATATAGGATAACGGTCCCAGTTTGCCATTTCTCCGATTGTATATGCCATTGTAAGAACTTTACTGGAACCGGATTTGGGCAAAATTTCAATAATATAACCAAGTTCTTTTAATTTTTGAAGTTGGTCAGGATGAGCATAAGCATATACTTCATTACCTTCTACATTATCAATTGAAACTATTTTGGTGATAGTTTCTATTTCTTCTCTTGAACTAATTGAGAATTTGAAGTAAATTTCAGTTGGTGCCAGGGGTTTAGCTAATTCTTCTGAAAAAAGTGAACTGAATAAAAGCATAGCTGTAACTATGCTTATTACTATCAATATAATTTTTTTCTTTACCATTTTTTCCTCATTTTTATGTTTTATTTTCATAAACTAAGATTTTTGGATTTTTCTTTCTCCATTTTAGATATTCATTTTTTATCTCTAATTTCCAGAAATTTTCCTTGTTCTCATTAGCAAAAGTAATGATATTTAGGTGATATATATCACCCTTTTTACCTTTAAAGGACTTCTGAGGCAACTCCACTATTATATCATTGTGCTTTTTTAGAATAGTAACTTCATTGATAAAAATATCTGGTGCGATTTCGATAACCGCTCTTGCCTGTACCGCTCCAATGTTGATGTCTTTAAATTTTATTTCCATATGGAAATCCTTTCGCCACAAAGGCACAAAGACACAAAGAAAATAAATATAAACTCTCATTCCCAAGCCCCAGCCTGGGAATGCTTAAACTTCATTTGCAAAAATGCTAGCAAAATACGGGGAATCCCTTCCAATAAATAAGTATATTGCATCTAAATCCTCAAGAGCCTGCTCAGTCCAGTTTACTTTAACCACTTTTCCATCCGTTTAATTGCTTCTTCGTGGGATATTTTTCTACCGCTATCAGCTTGTTTGATTCCTTTTTCAATCTTATATAAAAGAAACAATTTTTCCATTGCATCCAAAATCGTAGCTTCTTTTGGTAATTCTTTCATTATCTTAACAATATTTTTGGGGGCAATCATAAACTCTTCCTTTCGTGACTTTCTAGTTAGCATCAAAATAATAATTATCTACGGATATAAATATTTCATGTTTCGCAAGTAGTCTTACTTAAGTTTTTTTGAAACAACTGGTGCAGAGAGCTTTTCGCAAACTGGTAATTCTCCAATAAGGGGATGGGCATACTTTATAAATGCATCCGTTACATAATTATAATTCTGAATAAACTCTTCTGGCATTGGTTTAGTAAATTTAGCAACTGTATCCAGCGGAGTCAAGAAATACTCAATTTTATAGTCGCCAGTTCTTTTGATAGCGACGGACCCATTCCGACCAAGGCGGCAGGCAAATTGGACTGCTTGCTCACCAACTTCTCTTGCCTCTTTTGCGTCCACATCACTTACCACACCGAGAAATGACCGTTGTAAATATCCAAATGTATCAGCACGAACTCTTTTAATATGAGACAATTTACTTTTTATTTCATTGGCAAGCAAGTCGCCAAGCGCACCTGTTCCACTCAACTGAATATTCCCATGAGCATCATGTTCTACTCCCTCTGAAAGTTTAGTTACTATTGGAGTGCCAGATTCATCTGTAATTCCTTCGGAAACTGCTACCACGCATCTGCCATATTTTTGATAAATATAATTTACATCTTTAATAAAATTTTTCAATGAAAACACTTTTTCAGGAAAATAAATCAGATGTGGACCATCGTCTTCATATTTTTTCGCAAGTATTGAAGATGCAGTTAAAAACCCAGCATGTCTGCCCATTACTACCCCAATATAAACGCCAGGAATAGAGAGATTGTCCAGATTTACTCCAGCAAATGCTTGTGAAACGAACTTTGCAGCAGAGCCAAAGCCAGGACAATGGTCAGTAACTTTTAAGTCATTATCAATAGTTTTAGGAATATGAATTGTTCGTAGGTCATAATTTGAATTTCTTGCATATTCACTAATAACATTGCAAGTATCTGCTGAATCATTTCCTCCAATGTAGAAAAAATAGTGAACATTATGAGCTTGTAAAACATTTAAAATCTCTTTACAATATTTTTTATCCGGCTTGTCTCTTGTGGAGAGTAAGGCTGATGAAGGGGTTTGAGCTACCCTTTCCAGGTTTTCTTTTGGAATATTTGTTAAATCTAAGAAATCTTCATTTATAATTCCTCTTACTCCATGAACCGCTCCATAAACAGAAGTAATTTCTGGAAATTCTCTTGATTTAAGTATTGCACCGACTAAACTTTGGTTTATCACAGCAGTTGGTCCACCTCCCTGGGCAATAAGCATCTTGCCAACAAGTTTTTCCATTTTTAATTCTCCGATATGTTCATTAATTTTAGAAAATTATCTTATTAAATTATTTTGTGTCAAGTTTATGTATACAAATACATCTGTAAAAGATAAGCAAGAATAAAAAATCCCCGAATCTAATGGGAAGATCCGAGGATTTTCTAATTTATTTTGAGTTCACTTATCTAATAAAAAGCATCTTCTTTACCTTTGATTTTTGTTTATCGGTTTCCAATATATAAAAGTAAATTCCATTTGAAAGTTTTATACCTTTGTTATTTTTACCATCCCAAGTAACATAATGATAACCTGCTTCTTCCTTACCTGACACCATTGTTTTTACCAACTGCCCTTT
>CAYNOU010000120.1:0-3169 GCA_964398885.1 uncultured Candidatus Cloacimonadota bacterium
CAAACTGACGAAACAAGCTAATTAACTTTTATTTCTATATAGTTGACTCCTTTCTAGTTTGTTATTGAGTTAACTACAATCATTTCAGTCTAATATCGGTCTAACCGACACTACCGCCAAAAGTAATTTTTAGAAAAGATGTTAATCCATTTCACTAACAGTTGTGAAATTCATGTAGCTCACCAACGTCCGTATTGAAACCATTGTTATGCTTTTACGATATTTATAATTACAAGACGTTCCTTGAGTTCAAGAACTTTACGAAATTACCTCCTAAAGAATTATCTTCAATCCCATGATAGAATAAAATCTTATTCTGCTTTTGGAAAAGCTTTAACTGCTATTTTGACAGCTTTTTCAGCAGCAGCTTTCAAGGTTTGTTTATCAAAAAGCCAAGAGGATGGGCTATCTTCTCCCACAGTTATTATTCGAAATACCATCTTTTTTCCCAAATTGTCATAAACTTGTGATTCTAGAGTAATAGTGTATTTATCTCCTTCTTTATTTCCTTTTTTATTATACACTCCTTGTTTATTATAACTTTGTACAATCGGAACAACAAAATAACGTATTCCTATTATGGTACTAATTTTTTCAAGTTTCTCAGGTGCAATAATTTCTGTCATTTGATAAGTTGAAATAAACTTTTTATATTCTTCAACCAGATTGCTTTCCACTAATTTCCTACCAGTATATAGTACTCCCAATATTTTTACAGTATGGTACTTTTTTGATAATTCATTCTCAAAGCTGAGCCCTATATCTTTCCTCGTACTTCTATCTATCATCTCTCCAGCAACCGGAAGAATTGCAATCCCCTCTTTTTTTATTGTGGGATAAATAAAAGAATGGGCGATGAAACTGGGTTTAATTGCACAAGATACAAAAAGAATTGTGAGGAAAGAAATACTTGCGATTATCATTAGTTTTTTCATGTCTTTTAATCCTCGCATTTATTATTTATTTTTATTTTCTACCAATTGGATTATCTACTACTTTTTAAGGTCCTCTTTCCATCTCATCCTCCTATTTATTTCCCCAATCTATCTGGAAACTTAATATTCAAAAAATAAAAAAGGACGCAACTTCCATTACATCCTGTGCTGAGGTATCACCAAACACCCGCATAGCAAGACATAAGGAGTGCGCCCACAATGGACGCATCCTTCTTATCAGTTCTGCTATGCATTTAAAATTGGTGATTTTCAGCACAGAACAAACAAAAAGATGCAAAGTTTTATTCTTTATTTTAGCTAAGTCATAGTTTTTCCTTTTCTATTCATAAATATACCAAGAGAATTAATAAAACGATTTTCTGTTTTTAATGTTGTATCTATCATTTCCTCAACCACAAATAACTTGCGAAAAGCTAAAATTTAAATTAAATTAAAACAGTTTAAACCAAAAGAGACAAATTATTTTTTCTTTGTCAAATTGTTTATCAGAAAAAATATTCTTCATTGCTTGAAGTCCATTTTGAGATGAACCCCAATCAACATCTAAATTTTACTGTTTCAAATCCCGACTTATTGTTCCATTCAAAATCAGCAAGTTTTTCATATTTATATTTTGCAAAAACATTTATGGAGCAAAATATCAAAAAAACCAATAAAGTTATTTTTTTTGTTATCATAATATTAACTCCGTTCATCTCCATAAAATTTTAATTATGATAAATTATAATTTGGGTAAATTTCCCTGTCAAGTTTTTTTCAAATTACCACATATCCATTCATAATCCTTAACTTATTACTGGGGCATAAAACTGTATGCATCTCCGAAGGATCTCCGCCTGAGGCGGATCTGCCTCTGGCATGATGCCTTTGGCATGATGTTCCCAATATATGATACCGAGTAAAAGTGGAGTGTTGAAATCCAGATATATCGGGAATTTTATCGGGAGACGAACTTTCAGCATATTAGCATAGGCGAAAAGTTCACCCCGAATCCCCGATTAAATCGGGGACGGGGCTCGTTTTCGCACTCCACCATAATCCGTAAAATAAAGTAAACTATATCATGCTCCAATAGTAATTGGGAACAAGGACCGACACAAATGTTTTTTAATTTTAGTTTGTTGTCAAGAAAAAAAATCTTATATCTTTAATCTTTAATCTTTCTCCTTTTCCTCCAAAGGAGGATCTCACGCCAGGGGCGGATCCTTTGGACACCTCTGGTGGAAATCTTTCACCTTTAATCTTTGCTTACTGCTTTATGCCACAGTTATATCTTTATCAAGATAGACATCCTGGATTGCATTGAATATCTGGACACCTTCTTTCATTGGCTTTTGGAAAGTTTTCCTTCCGGATATAATACCCATTCCGCCTGCTCTTTTGTTTATTACTGCTGTTTTCACTACCTGCTGTAAATCATTCTCACCTGAAGCACCACCAGAATTAATCAAGCCAACTCTTCCCATATAACAATTTGCTACTTGATATCGTGTTAAATCTATTGGATGGTCACTTGTGAGTTTTTCATATACTAAAGGATGGGTTTTACCAAAATGAAGAGCAGTATATCCGCCATTATTAGTCGGTTGTTTTTGCTTTACAATATCCGCTTCTATTGTAACTCCTAAATGATTAGCCTGTCCTGTTAAATCAGCAGAGGTATGATAATCAATACCATCTTTTTTAAAAGCAGAGTTTCTTAAATAACACCACAACACAGTAAACATACCAAGTGAATGAGCTTCTTCAAATGCTATGGAAATCTCTTCTATCTGTCTGCGAGATTCTTGCGAGCCAAAATAAATAGTTGCACCAACTGCCACTGCTCCCATCTCAAATGCTTGCTGGACAGATGCAAAAATCCTTTGGTCATAAGAGTTTGGATAAGTTAGAAGTTCATTATGGTTAATCTTCATAATAAATGGAATCTTATGAGCATATTTTCTTGAAACTGCCCCTAATACTCCCAATGTTGATGTAACGGCATTACACCCGCCTTCAATTGCAAGCTTTACGATATTTTCAGGGTCAAAATAAATAGGGTTGGGTGCAAAAGAAGCACCTGCTGAATGCTCTATGCCCTGGTCTACAGGTAAAACAGAAAGATAACCTGTCCCTGCTAATCTGCCATGGTCAAATACAGTTTGTAAATTTCTCAAAACAGCACTGTTCCTGTCTGAAATAACGCAAATGCGGTCTATAAAATCAGGTCC
>CAYNOU010000121.1:0-2987 GCA_964398885.1 uncultured Candidatus Cloacimonadota bacterium
CATTAAATGCTTTAGAATTCGGCAAGAACAAAGTCAAATATGAAGATATTGACTGGTCAGTAATGGAGACCACTCATTTTGATATTTATTTTGAAAAGAATTTAGATTTCATTGGGGAAACAACAGCGTTAATCATTGAAAATGCTTATTATAAATTGCAAGACCTATTTGAATATTCTATAGAAGATAGAGTTCCTGTAGTTATTTACAATTCTCAAAATGAGTTTCAACAGACAAATATTGTCTATCAACTAATTGATGAAGGAGTTGGAGGCTTTACAGAATTTATAAAAAATCGTGTTGTTGTTCCGTTTGATGGCTCATATAAACGGTTTGAGCTAACCGTAATTCATGAGCTTACACATGTTTTCTGTTATTATGCGCTTCAAGGAAGAGGTATTGAAAATTTTGCATCAGCAGTTTTTTTTGCGTTGCCCTTATGGCTTTCAGAAGGAATTGCTGAATTCTGTTCAATTCATGGTTCTTCGTATAATGATATGTTTATGTTAGATTTGGTTATAAATGATGAGATTGTCCCTCTTGATGAAGTTTATGGATATTACGCATATAGGGAAGGGGAATCGTTCTTATTGTTTCTTGAATCACAATTTGGTAAAAGAGGAATTATTGAATTTCTTTATAATTTCAAGATATATAAAAGTATAAATGAGTCTGCAAAGAAAACATTCGGATATTCTATGGAAAGCCTTGAAGACCAATGGAGACTATTTTTAAAGAAAAAATATAGTAAATTTATCGTTAATAAAGAATTGCCTATAAAACAGTTTGAAAGAATTACTTATCATAAAAGTAGTGAAAACTCAATGAATACTAATCCAATTTTTTCTCCAGATGGAACCGACATTCTTTATATTTCTGATAAATCTTATAATATGAGTATTAATAAAATCTCTCCTCTTGGAATATATGAGAGTAAGAAACTGATTTCAAGTGGAGTTTCTGGCAGATTTGAGGATTTTCATTATATGAAAAATTCTATATCATATTTTCCGGATGGGGAAAAATTTGCTTTTGTTACAAAAACATCCAAAGGCGATGTTATCTCAATTTGCAGCTCACAAAATGGTAAAGAGGTGGATAGATTAAAGTTGGATTTTGATGCAATTTTTGAATTGGATGTCTCCCCTTCTGGTGATAAAATAGTGCTTGTAGGCTTGAAAGATGCTCAAAATGATTTGTATATCTACAATCTAAAAAGCAAAACTATTTCCCGTTTAACAGATGACTATTTTGATGATAGATATCCAAGATGGTCTTCTGACGGGAAAGAAATTTGTTTTTCTTCTGAAAGATTTGTTGATAAAGTTAGAGAGAAACCGGCCAACGAGTGGAAATATATTTTTTCTAATCTATTCTATAACATTTTTATTTATGATTTAGCTTCAGATAGCATCCTTGCAGTGACTAATCAAAATTATGATAATCAATATCCAATCTGGAGCCTGGATAATAAGTATATTATTTTCACATCCTATAAAGATAGTATAGCTAATGTTTATGCATATAATATGTCAAACGACAAATCAGGAGGATTTGCCCATATCACCAATGTTTTGAGTGGTTGTTTTTCTCCTGATATAACCGAAGAAAATGATTATCTTGTTTTTTCTGCATTTTATAAAAAAGGTTGGGACCTTTACCTCTATAGTAATCCGTTGGATAGCCTTGAGTTTTATGAATATTCTCCGTTAATGGAAACAGATAAGTTCTCATTCAAAAAATCTTTTGGCATTTCTGATTATAAACGGTTTTATAAAGCAAGTAAGCCAAGTTTTCCGAAAAAGAGAATTGTTTTTAATTCTGATTATTTGTCTAAAAAGGATAGTTTGGAATCTAAACCTGATACAACAAAAAAGAGAGAACCGAAAATTGAGGATTACCATCTTCTTTTTACTCCAGATCTTATTTATGGTGGACTGGGATATTCTACAGGTTATGGTCTATCCGCCCAGCTATGGATTGCTCTTAGTGATATTTTGAGCAATCACCATATTCAAATAATGACTGATGTAAATCGTTCCATAGATGAAAGTAACATAATTATTAATTATTATTATTTAAAAGAGAGGATTGATTTTGGGATTGGTTTTTTCCATCTAATTGATAATTACTATTATTATAATTGTTTTACAGATGGATATTATTTATATGATGGTTTAAAGAAAGAAAGAAATGTCGGAGTTCAGGCTTTAGTTAGCTATCCTCTTGATAAATTTAACCGTTTGGATTTTTATAATATGCTGAGATTCTGGAGTACTGAATGGTATAGTTGGTATAATAATGACTGGCACGAGGAGTCTGAATATAATGAAGAATCAACGATATATACATCCGCATTGTTTTTTGTTCACGATACAGCACTTTGGGGTTTGACAGGTCCAATTAAGGGTTCAAGAATGAGTATCGGGACAGAGAAGTCTTTCAGCAAAAAGTTAAATTATTTGAATTTTTATGGAGACTTTCGTAAGTATATTCCACTTTCCAGAAAGTATCAATTTGCTGCCCAACTCCAACTTGGTTCAAGCACAGGAAAGAACAAAGATGAATTTATTTTAGGTGGTTACTATAATTTAAGAGGATATCTGAATCATGAATATTATGGATATAATATGGCTGTTGGTAGTTTTGAATTTCGTTATCCATTTATAGAGGATTTAAAATTAGGATTTCCATTACCTATTTGGTTAAAGGATATTAGAGGAGCAGTTTTTACTGATATTGGAAATGTATGGGATGATTATGAGGATATTAAATCAACAAAGTTAGACGATATTAAAATGGGGTATGGATTCGGCACAAGAATGAATATGGGATATTTTGTATTAAAATTTGATTGGGCTTGGAGGTCAGATAAAGGATTCAGCGACCAACATCCATCCTTTTACTTCTCTTTGAATGCAGAGTTCTAAGATAATTAAGAATTATGATTTTTCCTCATTGAGATTTGAAAGAAGCGGAAGAATAAG
>CAYNOU010000122.1:0-2681 GCA_964398885.1 uncultured Candidatus Cloacimonadota bacterium
TACTTGCTTGTTTAATAGTTAATAATTCTGACATATTATAATCTTTATTTTGAATTATGCCTTTGACATTATTTTATTAAGATTTGTATATACCTTAATATAAAGTAAAAAAGCTAGTTTATATAGTATTTTCACAAACTTATAGTCAAGCCCCGATAAATCGGGACGCAGAGTTCGGCATGGTAATTATTTTGTCCATTCTTTCAATTTCTTGATAATCCTTAATTCCTCTTTTGATTCTCTCCATTCATCTATTATTTCATCTATCTTGTCTTCCAATTGATTTGATGTCATTTCCTCGGGTGGACTACATTTTACATTCTTTGAAATAAAAAACTCATATATTTCCTTTAGAGAATTCTCTTGCCTAAACTCAATTACTTTGACCCCTATTTTTTCACATTCTCTTTTCATCATTTCCGTTAGTCTATCAATTAAAAACAAATCCACTTTTCTAGCAAGTGCTTCGTCACCAATTTCTGGATTTCCAATCCCAAGCAGTTTCAATTCAAGGGTTAGGGGTTCTTTATCCTTATTGAATACTATAGCATCAATTTCTCTGTTCTCAACCAATCCCTTTTTCTTCATTTCATCAAATATCAACACATAATCATCTTCTGTAACTTTCAGTAATTGAAATATTGTAAATAATAGACCCTTTTCAGTCTTTTTCCCTACTTCACTCCATGCACCACCCTGAATCGTTAACTTCATTGCCGAGATAATGTTGACAAAAAATAAACTTTCAACATCATCTAATTCAACTTGTTCGTTGTTTTTCCTGATTATTATCTTGATATGATATAAGTTCTCTGTGCTCTCAAATTCTTTTAGTAACAGTTTTAATGCCTCTATATTCTTCTTGCCCAAATCTAGACAGACTTCCTTTTTAGATGTACCTCCTGTCATATTTTTTACAGTCTTATCATTTAGTCCACCAAACCACAGGAGTTTGAATTTGTTCGCTTTCCCTTTCTTTTTGTATGTGTCATCTAAAAGTTTTTCAAGCCAATTATCTTCATTTCATTTATATTCAAAAATGTCGGTGGTTAATTCTTCCACTTTGTCAATAAACCTTTTATTTATCGTTGCAAGGACATAAGTGCGATAATCCTCTCCAGTCAAAATAGAATGAATTATTTTACTGATCAATTTTTTCATATTTTTACCCCTTTACTTTGATGTCTTGAGGTATTGTTTCTATTGCTTCGCTTATCTTATCAATATTTTTTAACAATCTCTCTTTTGTAGGTTTTCTCCCTCTAGTAGAAGTACCCTGGACAATCTTTATTTGTTCTTTAAATCCAATCATTTGCTCTTTTACAACTTCAGAAATAAAATTATCATCATTGGCAACAACTTCTGTATCATTAGTTTTTTGCATTACAAGTATATACTCATCATCAATTTTCCCTATGTCTGCACTTGTGTATTTCTTCGTTTTATCTATATTTCTAAAGATCGTCTTTATTGGTTTAAATCCTATGTTCTCGGACATTGTAGCAAAAAATTTGTGACTTTCAATCAATTCATATTCTAAACTAGAATTACCCACTACTATTACACATAACTTACCTTTTTTAAGAACACGATTCATTTCTATAATGGAACGGAGCATATCCCCCAAATATTCTGAAAGTAATCTAAATCTGTTTGTTATAAAATGAGAATGTCCTCCAATTTCGTGTTTTCTAAATAAATCAAAATCCATTCCTAACCATAGCATATTATACATATGTGCTCTGTAATAGTCTAAAGCATTTACATATGGAGGAGATGTTACTATGAGATCTATTGTATTCGTTTTAACTTCTAATTTTCTTGCATCACCACAAATTACTTTTACATTGGGAATGATTTTAACAATCTTAGTTGTCTTATTTAACTCGTTTTGCATAAATTTCACTTTTTTTAAAAACAGCTCATCAACATTAACTCCGTTCCCATTTTCCACTAATGACCAGATTGTAGAAGATAAAGCTACTCTTCCAAAATCAAATAACTCATTGTGCTCTTCTTCTTTTATTTCTAATAGAGTTTCACGAATTGCCTCTAATTTTGAAATCACAACTCTATTAAATATCTTACTTATTTTTCGATTGGGAAGATTATTAATTTTTTCATCAACTCTTCTATAATCCAAATCTAAATATCGCTTCATTACCACTAATTTTTTATTAAAATATCTAAATTCATTTTCATCAATTAAGGTAGTTTTTACTTTACTTATCAAAGCTGCAAGTGGATTGAAATCGTTGCCTATAGAATTTCGATTATTTAGAAAAGCTTCTACTAGTGTTGTTCCACAACCACACATTGGATCTAAAACACACCCTCTCTCTTTAGTAAAAATTTTAATAAAAGTTAGAGGGATTTGGGGTATAAATCTTGCGGGATATGAATGAAATTTGTGTGTGAGATATTGAGTGGTAAAATCTTTAAAATCCCAATCAATTTTATCTAAGATGTTAATTTCCTTAGAGAAGCTATACTCTTCATTGATTAATTCCAAGTATTTTTGTTTGAGTGTCTTTTCCCCCCAAAAAATTGCTTGTGTTGTCTCATAAAGCGTTTTCATTACTTTTACTTATAAGTTTTTGTTTCTATTAAATTTGACTTCCTTCTGCCAAGCAAAATTTCGCCTACCAATTGCATAAACGCAATATTGCATCTATGCTACC
>CAYNOU010000123.1:0-2346 GCA_964398885.1 uncultured Candidatus Cloacimonadota bacterium
ATAGGGTTGATTATTTTATGGATTTTATACAGAATAGGGTTAGAATAAAAAATTAGAAATATGAAACAAAAAGGTTTCATTCCAATTCCAATAATAATAGCAATTACTTCTTTTCTTATAATCATAGGAGGAGGCGTGGTTTTATACGAAACAAACCAAATTCACCCGTTTAATAATACGGTGGATAATTTTTTTAGTTCTACTTCAGATGCTATCTATAAATTAATTTGGCAGAGTAAGTTTGAAAAAGAAATGTTAGAACAAGAAGTGAAATTATCAAACATTAAAAGAGGACAAGCTGAAACAGAAGCAAAAGAAGAAATGGCGAAAAGAAAAGAAGAAGAAATCGCCAGAGCAGAGGCAGAACAAAAAGCACAACAGGAAGCAGTTAAAAGAAGTCAAGCTGAGGCGAAAGCAAAACAAGAAGAATTTGAGAAGAAGTTAAAAGAACAACAATTGTCAGAAAAAGAAGCCGAAGAGAAAAGAATGGATACTGATAATGACGGCGATGGCTTAACTTACAGAAGAGAATTAGAATTGGGAACTTCTGATTGGGATACAGATTCTGATGGCGATGAAATAAAAGATGGAGAAGACGCTCACCCTGCTGGTGGCGGAAGATATATTCCACAAAATTTTCAATGGTCTTATGGTGGGGAAAATTGGACTTGGACTTATTCAATACACGAAGATTGGTATGAGTATTATAAAAATAAGCCGAGAACCTCACAGGGGCTTGAGTATGTAACTGAAAATGACCCATTTATAAAAGAAATAGCAAAAGCATTAAAAGAGGGTGCACAAAAAGAAGGATATGCAGTTAGTTTGTTTATAACGAGTTTTGTTCAGGGACTGCCTTATGTTCAAGACGCTTATACCTCATTTGATGAGTATCCAAAATACCCAATAGAGACATTTGTTGAGAGAAATGGTGATTGTGAAGACACGAGCTATTTAGCCGCATCACTTGTAGATGCTTCAGGATATGGCTCGGCATTGGTTGAATTGCCAGGACATATGGCAATAACGATTAAAGCTGTTTCGGACTTTGATGGGTATTATTATGATTTAGATGATGGGAGGTATTATTTTTTTGAGACAACAGGAACGGGCTGGGAACTGGGAGATATGCCGTCTGAATATATATACCAACAGGCAAAAATAATAAGAATTTGGGACGGCAAAATTGTCAATTCTTATCCTCAATATAAAAAACCTTGCTACGCTTCATCAGAATTTTCTGGTTATTATACTGATAGCAATTATTACTATTCAGATAGTAATTGTAATAATAGAGTTTATTGTTTATCTTACGAAGGTTTTTATTATAATTATTCAACAGAAAAGTTTTACTGGGATAGTAACTGCAGTCAAATAGTTGTTGAAGGATGTTATAAATCAGACACTTATCCTGGCTATTTTTATGATGATGATGTTGAGTATTATCACGATTCTCGTTGTTTAAACAAGGCAATAATATGCAGATATTACTCATATGATTATTATTGGGATGGTTATGATTTTTATTGGGATGGTAGTTGTAATCAAAAAGTAGTAACAGGATGCGATAAATCTATTTATCATCCTGGTTATTTCTTCGATGGCTTGGATTACTATTCTGATTATCGATGCACTCAAAAAGCAGATTTATAATAAGATAAATAATTATTTATTCAAAATTGATATAAGAGATAATCCAAAGAAATATAGGAAAAAGTAAAATAATTTTATGGGTTCGTTTTGGCAAATTTTTTATAATATTATCGGTGGAATTTTAGTTGCCGTTTTTATTTTAGTTTGGTCGTGGGTATATAAAAAATTATATAAAAAATACTATGGATATAGTTTTAAAAGAATATTTGGAAGAGATTCAAAAGATAACTTTAATGTAGTATACGGTTCAATGAAGTTAGCAGCTGTTTTTAATGAGAAGGGCAAGCTAATAAAATTCCCATATTATAAAGATGGCGTTAGGGGTTCTTTCGGAAACATTTCTTCTGTAGTGTCATTAACAGGAGCAAAATCAACAGAATATATTTCAGAGGCATTTGCGAGAATTTTTGGAACATCCCCTAAAATAATCTCTGACATAGACATAAAAAAGAAATTAGATATTTCTTTTTGTTCAATAGGTGGAAGAAACAATTTAAAAACAGGAGATGTTATGGATTCAGACCAGAATAATTTCTTTGAATTTGATTTATCAGAAAATTCTGCCAATATTTTTCTGAAAGAAGATAGTCAAAAAAGGTTTTACATAGATGGAAAATACGACCACGGTTTTATTATAAAAATAATACCAAAATCTTTTCCGAAAAGAGTTTGGATTTCTGTTGCTGGCTTAGG
>CAYNOU010000124.1:0-2108 GCA_964398885.1 uncultured Candidatus Cloacimonadota bacterium
GAATGGGAGTTGATGGGTCTTCACGAAAACCAGTGATTCCTATTGTTGAATTCGGTGCATTCTCTTTCAACCTGATTTTATAACCCTCTATACTTTTGAATTCAGTAAATTCAGGGTTAACCCATAATTCACCAGATTCATCATAATAGATTACTGGATCATAGTTATTTTCAAATAATACTTTATCAAGAATTAGTGGGTTTAATAGTCCAGCTTCTTCCAGTACATAGAGTGGGTCAGTATGCCCTGTGGTTAATGTATCAAGAATGGGCAATGAAATCCAGTTAATATCATCACCAACTGTAAGTGTTCTGCAATCATAATTGTGTGGAATTGCAGGTAAAGCACCCATATCAGGTGGGGTTTCATCTTCATCCCATTCAGTTTCCGGGTCGCCTGTGTCTATACAGGGACTGCGGACAGAATCGTTCCAGGTTAATGAGTAGTCACCTGCAAATAGTTGGTCAATTGCTTTATTATTTTTGATTAGTTTGTCTATCTTCGGAAAGGTGATATAGTTCCAGCCCTTGTGTAATATATAGGTATATCTTACAAGTTTTCCCAGGTGATAGCAAGTTATCTCATGAATATTCAAATCCAATTCATCTATCAAAGCAATTTTCTCAATATAAACATCAATGGTTTCTATGATTACATTTCCTTCTTGAATTTTAGGTTTATGTTTCATAATCAATTTTCCAAAAGGAATATCAATCCTCTCTCCAAACAATGGAGCTGATAATAGTAATATTAAAATACTAATTGTAAATGGTATAAAATAATTATTCCTCATATCACTTCACCAAAATCATCTTCTTTGTTACAGAATTTTCACCATAACTCAACTTATAAAAATAAACACCAGGACTTACCTTATTCCCATTCTCATCAGTTCCATCCCAGACTATATCTGTCTTCACCCAGAAGTTATCTTTCTTTCCATTATATGTTTTGATGAGCTGTCCCCTTGCATTGTAGATGGACAATTTATAATCTTTTAATCTCTCATAATCTGCTGAGATAAATGTGATGGTTGTTGATGAACTGAATGGATTGGGTTTATTCTGGAAAAGATATAATTTGTTAATGAATGATGTATCTGGTTTATCTATTCCCTGTCCTTGCCATTCATACGCCCCTATGTCTATTCTGCCGTTGTATATTCTGGGATTGCCCGCTAAATCGTAAGGTGGTAAATTAAGTCCAGTAGTATCAGGTGTGCCGGCGTCTATGCAGGGAGAACCTGGTAATAACTCATAACTGAATGGGTCTCCACCCACAAATTGTGGAAGAGAATCTATGTTGCCTTCAAGCCAGTGAATTGTGCCATTGTTGTTTGTGTTTATTCCATATATACTATCCTCAATATTTGTATAGGAAATAGTAACTGTATCTGGATCTCCGGATGTAGAGAAAAATATTTCATCATCGGAGTAATTCCTTAAAATGCAATTTATTAAAGTAACATTAGTATTATCTAATTGATTAATTGTTCCATCAGTAGCATCTGAATTATTACATATTGTACAATTTATTAAAATAGGATCACAAAAGTTACTATATCCGCTGTAAGTAGCCAACCCACTAATTGCTTCAGTAATATTATTTACAATTTCAGTATTGATAAAAATGGGATTGCTTTCTACCTTGCAACAAATACCACTAATAGCATCAGGAAAGGTAGTATAGTTTCCAGTTATTTTAGAATTTATAAAAACTGGATTACAGTTATTTGATAAAGATACTCCACTTTCCGTAGATTCTGCCAGATTATTCTTAATAGTTACATTCTCAAAAATAGGAGAACAGTTATTATTGCATAAAACTCCACTGCCAGCATTCGCTATATTATCTTTTATAATAACATTTTTTATAGTTGCACTAGAATTTGAACTAAATCTTATACCACCACCAATACTTGCAGAACCATTCTTAATAGTCAGATTTTCAATGGAAAAATGGTTATCTCCAAAAACACATGCTATAATACCAGATAAACTGTTTCCATCAAGTATAGTATATTCATCGTCTTCTCCTATTATAGAAACATAATTTCTACAATTAAGAGGAAATATTTCTTCGGTCAAACTTGGTGAATAAATACCATT
>CAYNOU010000125.1:0-1787 GCA_964398885.1 uncultured Candidatus Cloacimonadota bacterium
ACATCATTTTTAGTTATAAATTTGTAAATTAGAAGTTTGTATGAATATTATTTAAAATAAATTGCTTTGTCCAAATGTTCTTTTCTTATGATAACGGATTAAAGTAATACAGAAAGGAGTCAACAATGAACGAACGACTTATCTTATCACTATTCAGGAAGGGAATTGGACAAAAAAAATTAAGAAAAGTTTGAGACACCAGTTAGAGAAAGCGATTTACAATGCTGTTGTAGAAAACGGAGAACCTTATCCCAAAAGCATCAATGTTATAATATACCAATACTTATTAGCAATGATAAACTGTACTTTTGATAATTTAGATAAGGGTTATATGTCAAAACATGCTATTCAAAAAGCGGTTTCAACATTACTTAAAAATGCTTTTTTGAAGGATGGGTATGTTACAATACTCCCTCAAAAGTTTGAACAAAAATATGGAATAAACCCCCCGTCTTTTATAGTATTATCTCTAACCCAAATGTGCAATTTGAACTGTGTTGGATGTTATTCCGCATCTAATGCTAAGACTTCAGCAAAACTTCCTTATGAAGTTGTTGATAAAATTGTTAATGAAGTCCGTTATCAGTGGGGTGTCCCATTTGTAGTCATAAGTGGTGGAGAGCCATTTATGTATAAAGATAATGGGAAATCTATGCTGGATATCTATGAAAAATACAATGATGTATTTTTCCTGGTATTTACAAATGGAACTTTAATTACTGAATAAGTAGCAGAAAAACTGGCAAAATTAGGCAATGTTACACCAGGTATCTTGGTTGGGGGCTTTGAAAAAGAAACTGATGAGAGAAGAGGTAAAGGTGTATTTAAAAGAATATTAAAAGCATTTGAAAATCTAAGAAAAGCTGGTGTGCCCTTTGGAATTTCTGTAACAGGCACTTCATTGAATATTGAAACTTTACTCAAGGATGACTTCTATGACTTTTTCTTTGAAGAGCAAGGTGCGAGCTATATGTGGCTCTTTCAATTTTTCCCAATTGGAAGAGGTAAGGATGATATGGACTTGATGATTTCACCTCAGAAAAGAGTAGAGCTTTATAGACAATGGAAAAAGATGTTAATAGATAAGAAATATTGTATTGCAGATTTCTGGAATAGTGGGATGCTTTCTAAAGGCTGTATCGCATATGGAAGAGAAGGCGGCTATCTCTATATTGATTGGAATGGAAATATAGCACCCTGTAATTTTGTGCCTTATTATGTTGATAATATAAATGAGCTTTATAGAAATGGAAAATCTTTAAAGGATGCATTATTCTCCGACTTGTTTAAGAGAGGTAGAAAATGGCAATGTGACTACGGATTGGGTAAGTATGAAAAACCAGATAATTGGCTGATGCCTTGTTCTATAAAAGATCATTATAAGAACTTCCGCGAAAACATTTTAACTAAGGATGCAAAGCCCCTAGATAAATATGCCGGAGAAGCTTTACAATCAGAAGAATATTATGATGTCCTTGTTAAGTATGATGAGGAGCTAAAAAAACTCACATCTAAAATATGGAAAGACGAATATTTGAAAAATGATTAGTATATTAGATTATAGATAAGAGACTCTCTTAAAAATACTGAAAGCTGAATGAAAAATAATAAGTTTTGGATAAAACCAGGAAATAAATTTGTAAAAGCACTAACTTTTTTCATCCTTCCTTTTTTTATAATATCCTGTAGTTATTTAGGATATTACAACCTAAAAAAGCTCACATTAAATATCCCTGAACAGTACAGAGACAAAGTTATTAAAGCAATCAAGTCTGCAAAGAAAAATA
>CAYNOU010000126.1:0-1571 GCA_964398885.1 uncultured Candidatus Cloacimonadota bacterium
AAACAGCACTGTTCCTGTCTGAAATAACGCAAATGCGGTCTATAAAATCAGGTCCTGGAAGGTGAAGACTCTTTTTTGGGATTGTTTCACATCTATGCTCCAATAGATATTGGGCATCCTTACCTAAGATTTTGACTGTCCTATCTGTCATAATATTACCTCCTGATTATATTTTTTGTTTTCAGTTCATAAAATACTTAGGGCTTAATTTGCACCTGGTTTGTAATGGACTTAAGTTCATAAATCAATATTATATTATCCTTTGTCAAATAAAAAGTCATTTTATAGAGTTTTTATTTTCTAGTCACCATCTATGAGTCTGTTGATTAAGTCGAGTTTTTCAAAATTTTAGGTCTAATAGAAAAAAAATGGTTGCTAAAATTATAGGTAATTATTTATATGGCAGTTATTTAAGTATAAGAAATTAACTAAGGAGATAAAAATGAACAGAAAACAGTGTCCAAAATGTAAATCTTACCATACAAAAAAATGGTAAAAGGAATGGTAAACAAAGATACCAATGTCTTAAATGCAAGTATGTATTTGAGAACAAAAGAAGAACCGGAGGAGCCCATAGTGTTTTAATTAAATCCTTATGGTATAAATACACTCACGAGAAGCAAACATATAAATCATTGGGTAAGGAATATGGTTTATCGGAAAGGACAATACAGAAAAGATTAGATGAAGTCCATCTAATAAATTCGATCATTAATGCCAGTGATACAGTAATAATAATGGATACTTGTTATTTTAGAAGAGACTTTGGGGTAATGGTATTTAGAGATCATTATCGAAATAAGAATATTTTCTGGAAATTCACCAAACACGAGAAACTTGCTGAATATATAATGGGAATAGAACATCTTTTATCAACTGGATGGGATGTACTTGGTATTGTATGCGATGGGATAAGAGGAATATTTTCATCATTTGAAAATGTTCCAGTCCAAATGTGCCAATTCCACCAGGTCGCAATTATAACAAGATACATTACAAGGAATCCTAAATTGGAAGCAGGGAAAGAACTGAGGAAGATAACATTACTTCTAAAAAAGACAGAAAAGGAAAATTTCATTTCAATGCTTGAACAATGGTATCAAAAATGGGAACCGTTTTTGAAAGAAAAAACCTACGATATTGAAACAGGTAAATGGCATTATACACATAGAAGATTACGAAGTGCCTATCGGAGTTTGTCAACTAATCTTCCATATTTATTTGTATATCGTGATTATCCAAAATTGAATATTCCAAATACAACCAATTCATTGGAAGGTGTATTCTCAAATTTGAAAACAAAATTAAGAGTGCATGCTGGTATCAAACAGTATAGAAAAATAAAAATTATCAATGAATTATTGTCAAAATAGCAACCACTTTTTTTCCAGTAGACCAAAATTTATAAAAATTCCAGGGTCTTTTATGTATCCCCAAGTGGAGTTTGCGCTTATATGACGATTTATGGAGTTCAAAATTAAATCACCAAATCTCAAAATGAATAAATCAACAGACACATCTATATGATTTAATAAGTGTAGAAACTCACACACAAACTATAGATATGATAA